>JAHFZE010000303.1 GCA_020854785.1 Methanomethylovorans sp. | reverse complement strand
TGTTTTGCATCAAAGGTTTTTAGGTCTGTTTATTATAAGTACCTGACCAAGTAACCTATATAGAGGTAGTTATATATAGATTTAAATATAAATATAATCTAATTATTATTGGTCTCAAATATCAAATTTCAAAAATATGAGCACATATGGATCTTTCACTGATGGCTTAAGATCCCATGCGGGCAAAAAGGATATGGTCATCCAGCACTTGCCAAGAGGACATAATGGAAGGAGAAAAAAGATCTAAGATCCTTGTCGTGGATGATGAAGAGATGAACATCAATCTGCTTGAAGCATATCTCATGCACGATTATGATATCATCCCTGCATATACAGGAACAGAAGCATTGGAGCTCATAAAAGAAAAAAAGCCTGATCTCGTGCTTCTTGATGTGATGATGCCAGATGTGAATGGCTATGATATCTGCAACAAACTAAAACGTTCACCTGAAACCCAATTCATCCCTATAGTCATGGTGACTGCACTATCAAGCAAAGAAGACCGCATTCAGGGCATCAGTGCAGGGGCAGATGATTTTCTTAGCAAGCCTATTGACAGGCTTGAACTGAAGACCCGTGTGAATTCTCTCTTGAGGATCAAACATCTCCACGATAGACTGATCGAAGAGAAAAAGCAACTCAGAAAGGCCAATGAATACCTGTACAATCTTATGAGGGCTTCTCCTATAGCTACTCTTACCATAGATTCAGATCAGAACATTCTTACCCTGAACCTGAGTGCTATGCAACTATTGGGATACGGGATGGACGAGCTTGTAGGATCTCCCATAACCAGTATTACAGGCGGCAACTGGCTTGAGTTCGCCGACAAGAAAGATTATGAAACCTTCTTTATAAAGAAAAACAAAGAAAACACCCCCATGAACGTTTCAACTTCGGTGGTTGAAGGTAATGGAAATAGGATCATGATAGTCACCCTCCAGGACCGCTCTGAACTAAGAGGTCTGTTCATCACTCCTGTGAAGGAAGAGCTTTCTGAAAAAAGTGTTCTCCATGAGATCTTTCTGGAAAACGGCTTTATTTATCTTGTACCAGGTCATGATTCGGCAGATGGGTATGAATTATTTACACGTCTTGTAAAAGGCGGCACTCCAGGATTATGTATTACTCGTCAGAACCCTGAAAAGATCAGGGAGATATACCAACTGACCAAAACTCCTATGATCTGGCTGACCAAGAACAAGCTTCATGGTCAGCAGGTGATCGACCCTTCAGAGCTTTTTAAGATATTTCCTACAGTTTTTGATTTTATCAGTAAGGTGCAAGATGGTGTCATCCTTCTTGATGGTCTTGAATTCTTATACCTCTTCAATGACGTACGCTCAGTTGTAAAACTTATGGAACAAACCAATGATGCGATCATGGCTTCATCATCCAGAATGATATTGCAACTTGATCCAGAAGTACTTGACAAAAAGGAATATCATCTACTGAAAAGATGGATGAAGCTTCTTCCTTCGGAGAACGCGGTATCGGACAGGCAAAATAAATATATAAATATATGGTCTACAAAGAATGAAGAATAAATTTATTCCTGATAACAATGCTTCGGATTTGATGATAATATGAGGTTCATAGATACCATAGATGGTCTTAATGAAGTCTTCGAAACTGATATCCCCAGGGATTTTGTTATCCTTGTAAAGGGCGCAGCAGGTACTCTAAAATCAGGTTTTACTTTTCAGATGCTTAGTAATTATCTGGATAGTACAGATGAGTATGGCCTCTATATTACTCTGGAGCAGAGCAGGGAGAATCACATTAAGAACATGCAAAGCATGGGTATTTCTGTATCCAAACGTCTGCATATAAGCGATTTTAGTGATTACCGGGTCCAGTATGATGATTTTTCCGATGACCTCATCGATCTACTGCAGGAAAATATCATAGAGTTCAAAAGGAAACTTGGAGACAAATGTACCTGTGTGGCCCTTGATTCTCTGGGTGCTCTGTACTCTTTGCTGGATATAGAGCAGATAAATCTGAGAAAACGTCTGTACAGGTTCCTTGAGATCCTGCGCAGAGAAAATATAACCATGTTCCTGATACTCGAGACCGAAGCTGATCACAGTATGGAAGAGTCGGTGACTGGTACAGAAGGTTTCCTTGCGGATGGCATTATCGAGCTGGGACTCCATTTTCAGGGGAATGCTGCCAACCGTTATCTGCGGGTAAGAAAAATGAGGGCTACTGCTCATAGTATGGAACCCTGGATCCTCACTGTTGCAGACAATGGGCTTAAGGTCTACAAAGGCACTTTCAGCATACCTCCAGGCCTGGACTGAAAAGGCTAATAAATCTTATGATCGTTTAGAAATAAAGCAATCCTTTCAGGAGTATCTTAATGGTGGATGTTACGGGGATCATTGGAAATATCGGGCTGCAGTTATTCATTCTGCTATTGCTGGCATTCTCTTCATACCTGGCTCGCTCCAAAAAAGTGAAACTCCATTGCAGTTTAATGGGTACAGCTCTTTTTCTGCAGCTTCTTACCATTGTGTTCGTAATGTCCCCCTCTTTTTCAGCCCTTTCCGGGATACAGATCAGCAGCCAATTGATGCTAGAATTGTGGGTACATCACATAGCAGGTCTTTTAGTGATGCTGCTGGTAATATACATCAATCTAGCAATAAGAGGTTCAGTGAAGTTTCTGGGAGAGCCTTACAGACTGATGAGGCCAGTGGCATTGTTATGGTTTCTGGTTTTGCTTGGTGGAATGCACATATATATCAGTCTGTATTCTGCTCTGTAAGAAAGCTTCCAGTATCGGACCTTACATAGCTTATCTGCGGTCCACTATACGTTTTGGCCTGCCTTTTATGCGATACAGTTCAAGAGCTCCCGGAGCAGTATAGTTGAATAGCACCTTGAAGCTCTCACCATGATATGCGTTCTCAAGTCTTTTCTTATAACTGAAGAAAGAACGCAGGAAGTTCTCTTCCACAAGGGGTCTATCACATGTTGCAGGGTCAATACATTCCAGACTGACCCTCATGACAGTTTCCTCTTCATCATCTCCACCGTACAGGAAAGCTTCATACTCCCCTGTTAAGTGTTCCATGTTCTCTCGCTGGAAAACTCCTTTTTCCACATCCACGCGGTTAAAGGGAGTTTCAGCAACCCAGAAGGTTTCAGCTTCCCGCTGGGGGTTCAGTATTTTCATGTGTGTCCGTCCGCAGGCACAGGTCCCGCGGCTCATGACCACCGTCGTGTCTTCAGTGTCATAGTTAAGAAGCAGGGTACCACATTTGGCGCCTACAGGAAGTAAGGTACTGAGCACGATCCTGCCACATTCTCCATCCTTGACGAATTCATCCATGCCCGGGTCATAGACATCCAGATGTACCATATCCTCTGACACATGCAGGCCACTGAGGTCCATACACTCCCCGCACATAGTGCCTTCTGTACTGCCATAGTTGTTGTAAACATCGCAATCCCACACCTCTGCAAGGTACTTGCGCGCTTCTTCTGCAAAGCTTTCCCCGCCTACTACAAGGCGCTGGATGCTTGATTCAGAAGGTTCCAGTCCCTGCTCCCGCATATTTTTTGCGAGTCTTAACAGTTTGAATACACTTCCTACGATGCCAGTGGGTTTATATGAGGTCACGATCCTCGTCGGAAAAGTGCATTTACCAGTGGGAACAATGGTCATTCCGATATGATGGGCTGCAAGGGTCATGGTGTTAGCACCTACGTTCATGCCGTATGAAGCACAGATCACTACTCTGTCCCCTGGTTCAAATCCCTGTGCAACGAAATACCGCGCATATTTCTCTGCATAACGTTCCCAGTCTTCCCAGGTGAGGAAGAACGCTTTTGGTGTCCCGCTGGTACCACTCGTTTCATGGATGGTGAATATATCTTTCCAGTCTCCTGTTTTGAACTCGAAATCCCTGGTTACAGGCGGCTGATGTTCTCTTATTGTACTGCCATTGATTATAGGCAGTTCCAGCAGATCTTCATGGGACTTTATGTCGGACGGTGAGATATTGTGTTCTTTGAACCATTTTTTATAGAAGGGAGAATTCTCGGCTGCGTATTGCACAGTGTAATGAATACGCTCATCTATCAAAGCATCCAGTTCTCCCCTGTCCATGGTCTCTATGGAAGGATTATGATATTTTCCCGATGGCATATGTTGATCCTCCTGTCGTTACTATACTCTTTTATCCGTGTTCAGGAATTTTAGGCATTATCTTTTTTGCACTGATCCCAGATGGAGAAGTTGTCGTATTTTCTGTTTTTGCGCTGTGTACGTGAAGCAGAAACAGTTGCTTTATATTGTATTTATTGAAGTTTCATACATGTTTGATATCTGCAGCTTAACTTTGGATAAGAAAACCAGAAATATTTACATGGTGATTTAACACAGTACTCACTCATGTTACATTAGTGCAGTAATAGGTTACTGCTGATAATGGAATTGGAATGTGGTTCTTAAGACACCACATTTACCGACTCATCCAGCTTTGTGGACCTGAAAGTGAAAATTGGTCCAGATTGCCTCTTATTACCTTATTCCGTAGTTTTTCCGTCAAAGTCGGCTTCATTTGCTTCGGCTTCTTCCTTCGTGGCCCGCACGATGCCGTCCTTGTGATGAGCCGGAGAATAGATCGTATAGAGTTTCAGGTCCTCGGTCTTCGAAGTGTTGATGACGTTGTGCTGTGCACCTGCCGGTACTACTACTGCAACCCCGTCACTGAGCTCATACTCATTGCCGTCAATTATGCATTTTCCCTCTCCACTTTCAAAACGGAAGAACTGGTCGTTCTCTTCATGCACTTCCATTCCGATCTCTTCCAGGGGTTTGAGGCTCATAAGCACCAACTGGCTGTGCTTTGAAGTGTAGAGGACTTTACGGAAATTACCATTTTCCAGAGTGGCATCTTCGATATTAATACTGAATCCTTTCATATTCCTATATAGGGGTTAATTACATATATAATCATTTGTAGTAATATTTATTGCTGAATAAATAATTATATTAAAATAACAAATACCGATTTCAATTAATTTTATATTTGTAAGAACAGTAAAATAGAGAATTCATTAATTGAACAGGTTGGGTCAGAGATTTTCACAGATCCTCTTATTAATAATTTTGCAGAGATGTTTTAATTAATATCTGAGCACGCTGTCAATTCACGGGTGTATCATAAACATAACTGGATACGATCGTACAATATGTTCATGCCTTAAGCTTTTGTTTTCATTATCTTTATCAAATTACATCGGATCGTTTTGAACGATCGATTCACTTTTAAGATTTATATAAAACAAGAATGCACATATTTGTGTATTTTTAAATGTTCACAGCATTTATATTGATGATCATATCTTTATTGATGATCGTGAAGAGCATGTTCCTTAAAAAACGTAATCAGTTTGTCTTTTACTTTCGTATCCATAGCCCTTATTGTTACGGGATTTAAGATAAAGGACCTATGTTTTTTGCGAGGTATCAATTATGGGATCATTGAAGATATGTCCAGAATGTCATGCAGATATCCAGACCATTGGGAGAGCATACAGGTTTGCAAAACATGCAGGTACTGGACAAAAACAGATACTGTTAGAATTGAATCAATAATGTTATGCTAGGGAGGAAGAACAATGAGTTTGAATAATGGCCATGTCTGCTGCAATTGCAGTACTAACCTGAAGAAACAAACACTTGGATCGAACGTCTTGTACTACTGTCCACATTGTGGTGTCATGACCACTTTTAACTGTATATGAGGAGGGTATTCTTTCCCTCTTTTTAAAACTCTTTTCTGAAATATAACGATTTGATCGCTATCTCCTTAAGAACCAATGCGTTCAAATCGTATCATTTGCATCTTATGGTTGTAGTTGCAGTAGTTGGGGGGAAGCAGGATGATGGATATACAAATTAAAGAAGCATACGATACTCTTAAGGAAGTGATCGTTGACGTTTCTTTAGTGGTGCGTTCAGTTTCCCAGTGGAAAGCAAAACAGTTGATCGACAGATACCGCAAAGGTCTTGGCGCTATCAATCTTATTTGTTTGAAAGTAAAAGCAGCAGATGATGTGGCTCAGAGGTTTGGGAAGCATATCGATCTGACCTTAGAAGACAGAAAAGAAATAATTGCCAGTATTATCAAATTGAGCAATGACCTGAATCTGATCATTGAGTCAGATCCGATGCGTTCCCTTTTAGGAAACCATCCGCAATTAGCTGAAAAGGTTTACTTGAAGATGTATGGAGAGCGTGAGGACTATGGACCGGCAGAGATCTGGTCGGATGAGCAAGAGTTCCTTCGCTGGGTAAGAGCTATACCTTCCTACATAGAAGATGTAGTTAAAGAATTGGATAATGTTTTCAAATAAGTGTGTATGGAAACGCAATGAAAACAATATTTTACAAAGACTAGTATTACTTGTTTATTTTACGGTGCTAAAAATAGAATAAAGCCAGATGGGATATCATTATACAGGCAATCCCAATTCTCTGGCCTTATCGTAGCATACCTGAGCTTCTTCGTACCTTCCAAGTTCTTCAAGCACTGCACCTTTGTTATACCACGCATTTGCATACTGCGGATCGATCTCCAGGGTTTTCTCTAATGCTTCGAGGGCTTCTTCATATCTGCCAAGGTCATTAAAGACGCCTGCCATTATATGCCATGTGTTTGCATCCAGTGGGTTTATCTCTACTGTTTTATTATATGCCTGTAATGCCTCCTCATATCTGCCCATATAAGCAAGCGTATTGCCTTTGTTATGCCAGGCATATTCATTCTGTGGGTCAAGTTCTGTGGCCTTATCATATGCTTGTAATGCCTCTTCAAATCTGCCTGCAATAAACAGATCAACACCTTTATTGTTCCATTCAGTAGAATTCTGTGCCTCTTCATAAACAATTTCTTCCGGTCCCTGCGTGATGTTTTCGGTGTTTTTCTCACTGCAACCTGAGCAGCACATCACGATGAGGATTATAGCCAGGACCATAGATCTTTTGATCCACATCATTTTCATCTCCGATATTCAAAGTAAATCCCAAATACATGCCTGTCTATATTTGTCATCTTTGGTACGCCTTTCTTAATTCGGCAATATCAAACTTTTTCATCTTAAGGAACGCTTCAGTTACCCGTGCCAGTTTCTCAGGGTCCTTGTCCTGCATCATCTCTTTCATAATAGTGGGCACGATCTGCCATGAAACCCCGAACCCGTCTTTGAGCCAGCCACACTGTTCGGCCTCGGGGACGGCTGAGAGTTTATCCCAGTAATGATCGATCTCTTTCTGGGTATCGCAGTACACTATTAACGAGATAGCTTCGTTGAAAGTGAAATTATGCTCATAAGCGCTATCCATAGCCGCAAATCCCTGGCCTTCGAGAATGAAAGCTGCGTGCTTTATTGTTCCTTCGTTGTCAGGCTCCTCTCCTGCGATGTAACGAAGGATATCACCAACTGTTGCATTTCGGAACACCGATGTGTAAAAATTGATCGCCTCTTCCGCTTTCCCGCACACATCACTGGTGAACATAAGTGTCGGGGTGATCTTCTGATCGATCTTTCTGTCACCCATGTGCATTATCTGCCATGAAAGACCGTACCTGTCTTCCACCCATGCATATCTATCACTAAAAGGATATGCATCCAAAGGCATAAGCGCAGTGCCACCATCGGATAATTGCTCCCATAACGTATCTACCTCTTCTGTAGTGCTACAGGCAATAAGGAATGATATAGCTGGAGTAAATTTGAAGAAAGGTCCAGCTGATAGCAGCATGAACTCCTGGCCAGCTAGCTCAATGGTGATCATTTCCGATGTTCCAGAAGGAGTATCGTGTATCTGTGTGATGTCAAAGATCTTAGAATCCTTTAAAAGAGATGTATAAAACTTCGCAGCCTCAACAGCCTCTTTGTCAAACCATAAGTGTGGAACTATCTTTTGCATAATGACCCCCCTTTATACATTAAAGTCTGCAATAGTTGTATAAACATTTACCTGGTATCCAATTACTTTTTGTGAGCTTAATGTGCTGCATCTAAAATGTACCAATAGGTACAAACTTACTACCTTTCGTTAGCATGCCACTTATGACCAATTGATGACATGAATTCCTTGAATGAAGCTATACTTGTGATCGGAGTGCTGCAACTGTAACCCTGGCAAATGTAGACTGTAGCACTTCCGTCTGCTGCTGCCATGTCTTTGGTATAGGGGATAAGTTCCTCGATACTGTCTTTTCCTTTAAGTAGCAGCACCATGTTAGGCAGGAATGATCTCCCTGCTACGGATATCATTTCTCTGGTATTGGGGTCATCCGGGTCTCCTGCGATGACCACTTCATAAGACGGCCCAACGGTAAAGTCCAGAGAGTGCAGGAATTGGGAATATGCCATGGGCATCGCATCTATCTGGCCGGAGAATGCTTTTATTGATGCATAGGATTTTTCCTCAAGATGTGTATCTCCTTTTAGCCGGGATAATCTTAAAAGGTTCAACGCGCTCACCGAGTTCCCGGAGGGCATTGCACCGTCATATAGATCCTTGTTTCTGAACAACAGGGTCTCAGAATCATTTGCAGTATGGAAGAATCCTCCTTCATTATCCATAAAATCCTTTATCTGCAAGGCATTAAGCCTCAGAGCATGTTCAAGATACTTCTTTGTGAAGGTCGCCTGATATAATTCAATGAGGCCCCAGACCAGGAAGGCATAGTCTTCCAGAAAACCAGAGATAGAGGCTTCCCCCCCCCGGTAACGATGCAGCAATCTGCCATCGTGGGATGACATGTGCTGCAGGATAAAGTCTGCAGCTCGGGATGCTGCCTGTGCATACTCTGGTCTTTCAAAGGCTCTGGATGCTTTGCAAAGGGCAGCTATCATCAGTCCGTTCCAGTCTGTGAGCACCTTGTCATCCTTTGAGGGATGCACCCTTTTTTCTCTTTCAGCAAAAAGCAGTTTTCTTGAAGGTTCAAGCTTTGCCTTCAATTCATCTAAGGAAAGGCCCAGTTCCTGTGCTACTTCTTGCATTGGCCTTGCCAGATGCAGTATGTTCTGCCTGGTGGATATACCTGATATTTCCTCTCTATAATTACCTTCTGATGATACGCCATATGCTTTGCATACAAGGTCTGCCTCCTCTGGAGGAAGAAGATCATATATCTCTTCTTTTTTCCAGAGATAGAACTTACCTTCCACTCCTTCGCTATCTGCATCCTCTGCACAGTAGAAGGCTCCCTCAGCAGAACACATGTCCCTCAGCACATACTCTATGATCTCTGCTGCTACCTGCCTGTGGTCTTCAATGCCTGTCACCTGGAAACCTTCGGTATATGCCATGCTAAGCATTGCCTGATCGTAGAGCATTTTTTCAAAGTGGGGCACCAGCCACTGACCATCCGTGGAATAACGATGAAAGCCAAATCCTACATGGTCATATATGCCCCCTCTGCGCATGGCATCCAGGGTTTGTGTGACCATTTGCAATGCTTCAAATTTTCCCGTACGATGCCAATATCTGAGGAGAAATGTGAGGTTGTGTGGAGAAGGGAACTTTGGAGCGCGGCCAAATCCTCCTGCCTGCCAGTCGAAAGCGGAAAGTAACTGTGAGTATCCACTGTTCAGGGTCTTTTCGTTAAGTTCGGTACCTGTGCTTTTAGCAGAAGCCTGTACCATTTCAGGGGACAGAGCAGCTTTTAGTTCTCTGGCGGTCTGCAATATATCCTCATGCTGCTGCTTCCATACGTTCTCTATGTGGGGGATGAGGTCAAGCATTCCGGGATTCCCGAACCTGCTTTTCTTCGGGATGTATGTAGCTGCAAAGAACGGTTCCTTGTCAGGTGTCATCAATATTGTGAGTGGCCATCCTCCCCTTCCTGTAATGGCCTGGCAGACAGCCATGTAGACGCTGTCTATGTCCGGTCTCTCTTCGCGATCTACCTTGATGCATACAAATGTTGCATTCATGAGCCTGGCCACATCAGGATCTTCAAAGGATTCCTTTTCCATGACATGGCACCAATGGCATGTGGAGTATCCAATGGAAAGGAAAACAGGCTTATTTTCAGCTCTTGACCTTTCGAAAGCCGCTTCACCCCAGGGGTACCATTGCACAGGATTGTATGCATGTTGAAGCAGGTAAGGACTTTTTTCATTTATGAGAAAATTGGGTGTTTTGGATGTGTTTTCAGAAACCTGATCCCTATTATCTGGTATATTGCTCATTGGTCATACTCCCACTTTATTAAAAAATATCAGAATGTTCTTTTATGTTGATCTGACTATTTGTTGCTTATCGTTTATTTGTGTTTAGGAGTAGTGATCATCAAAAAACAAGAAAGTTGCCAGCATCAGTATTATTAAAAAGTATTTCAAAACCCTTTTTTTAAGTTCACTTTAGACACATTATTTGTATAATAAATGTTCAGATTGTGAGTGTTCATATTGTTAGTCATACCTAAATATTATAGGATAGGCAAGCTTATATACTAAAACGCCCTAGATAGAATCGTCTAATCATATTAGTCATGGCTAATATACATGGACAACACAGCATTCTGATCCGAGGTTTCGGATAATGAATGCTTAAAAGAACCGCAGTTGACAAAAAAACTAAAAACTATTGTCGCAGAGGTATGAATTATGGCCCCACCTATTCCCCTTGCAATGGTTTCCGAAGGTACTGAGACCAAGGTTGCAGGGATCAATGCAAGCAGATCACTTGCAGACCGCCTGAAAGCTATGGGTTTTATTGAGAACTGCCCGTTAAAAGTGACCAGGGATCATATGGGTTCCCTGATAGTCGAAATAAGCGGCTGCAAATATGCTCTGGGTAAAGGTATGGCTTCCAAGATACTTGTGAGACCGATCAATTGATCTGATCTTTACTTTATTCTTTTTGTTAGATACTTTAAGACAGTTTTAAGTAGCATTGTCATATTATTTTTCTTGCTGTGCATTGTTTATTGTGATTTACTCTTGGAGAAAAATCTAAAACTCCCTTTATTCGAAAATTATTTTAATAACTTGTATAAATAATTATTTCAAACTAAAGGTTATTAAAGTTGCCTTTAATCTGTTTAAATTATCTCTTCATTTCTTTTGGTCAAATATCATACTCATTTATTATTTCACATCATTTTGAACGCAAGATCGCGAAGACGCAAAACTTGTTATTTGCCTCTTTGCGCCTTAGCACCCTTGCGTTAATATAAAATTGAATGGACTTCTCACTTAATTAAAACTGACAGATCGTGCAGACATTCCCCATATTATATCTTCCCGCACATAATCGACAGGCACATAAGGTATAAAGTACAGGCATATATCCACAGAATATGCAGGAAGATCAGATGTGATTCAATCTATACTGGACAATGACCTGTACAAGCTAAGTATGCAGATGGCTGTATTGGAGCTGTTCCCTGATGCACATGTCGAATATCGTTTCATCAACAGGGGGAGGCAGCGTTTTAATGAGAATTTTTTAAAAGATATCCGGAAGATATTGGATGGTCACTTTCCTTATATCATGCTGACCGACGAGGAGTACAGCTGGCTGAGATCCGCCTGCCCGTTCTTCAAGCCTATGTATCTGGAATATCTGAAAAACTATCGTTTTGATCCTTCCGAGGTAAGAGTGGAGCTAACTGAGGATAGTAACCTTGACCTGAGGATAAAAGGTCCTTGGCATAGTGCCATTCTCTGGGAAGTGGCACTTATGTCTACGGTCTCGGAGCTATATTTCAGCACAGTGGAAAAAAGCTGGAAAGAGCAGCCATTCTCTGATGGTTCGGGGGAGCAGATCGTACTAGATCATTACGTAGAGCACATCCATTCCATCGGTAAAGAACTTGATAGGCATGACTGCCTGTTCACAGAGTTCGGGACCCGCAGAAGAAGAAGCTTCCGACTGCAGGACAAGGTGGTAGAGGTTTTGTGCGGTCTGCCCTGTTTTACAGGGACAAGCAATGTGTACCTTGCACGAAAATACGGGGTAAGGCCCGTAGGTACTATCGGTCATGAATGGATCATGGGAAATTCTGCCCTGATGGGTTTGCGCAGAGCTAATTATTTTGCATTTGATAACTGGGTAAAGGTCTATGCAGGCAACCTGGGGATAGCTTTATCCGATACCTTCGGTACGGATGCTTTTTTTGCTGACTTCGACCTTAGGCTTTCCAAGCTATACGATGGTGTGAGACATGACAGTGGCGATCCATTTGGTTTTACTGACAAGGTGATAGAACATTACAGGTCACTGGGAATAGACCCTATGAATAAAATGCTGGTCTTCAGCGATTCTCTGCATGCTGCAGATGTCATAAGGCTTAAAGAACACTGTGCAAACAGGATAGATTGCAGTTTTGGCATCGGTACAAGCCTTACCAATAATCAGGATTTCTTCAGGACAAGCCCTCCTCTTAATATTGTGATAAAAATGCACAGTATCAATGATATTCCTGTAGTGAAGCTAAGTGACTCGTGCGAGAAAGAAACGGGGGACAGGGACGCTCTCAGAGTGGCTAATTATATATTTGGCAGGAAGGGGCTGGATGATTGAAAGTGCATGATTGCTCCTAATTGTTCAGTCTTTGTATAAGATGTCTTTGTGGGAAGCAGGAAGGGATGATCGAACTTAAATAGGAACGAATATTATTGAAATAGTCATATAGTTCACTTTCTACCTCTAACAGCACAAAAATGATGAATTAATCGTAAATAGACTTAAATTTTTTAATGAACAGGTGAATTCAATGGGATCAGACGATCAGGATAATCAAGAGCAGATATTCACAAGTCAGAGATTGGCTGTATTTGCAGATGTGCAAAATATGTTCTATTCGGCCAGAAATTATTACTATGCTAAATTGGATTTCGGAAAATTATTAAGTGCTGTGGTCAGAGAAAGACAGCTTATTCGGGCAATAGCTTATGTTGTGGAAACAAAGGAAATAGACCAGTCGGGCTTTAAGTCGGTGATCGAACACATTGGATGGGAAGTAAAGTCAAAACAATTAAAATCAAGACCTGACGGGTCAACTAAAGGTGATTGGGATATGGGTATAGCCATTGATGCGATCTCCATCTCCACTAAAGTCGACACCATAGTGCTGGTTACAGGTGATGGGGACTTCACGGCTCTTGTCAATCATCTTAAGGCTTCAGGGGTACGGGTGGAAGTACATTCTTTCCCTAAGAACACTGCCACAGAGCTAATTGAGGCTGCTACGGCCTATTATCCGATAGATGAACGGCTATTGCTCAAGAAGTGATGCCCTGGACAATTTTTTTCTTCTATCTTGAAGCTATCGGAAACCTACTATAGTGGATCCCTGGATCAGGGTCTTTCCAGCCAAGGTTTAATAACAAGAACAATCAATCCTCAATGGTAGCTTTATACTGCTTGTTCAGTAAAAGCTCAGCGTTGATAAGGGGGATAGCATGCATAAGATATTATTATCTATTACTCTGCTCCTTGTTCTGTTTGTTGCAGGATGTACTGAAAAGCCCATAGAACAACAAAAGATAGCAGATGAGGCAATTATCACACATCTGACCTATGGTGGGTTCGTGATGCAGAACATGGCCATTCAGGAGCTTACGATAAATGATACTGCTGTTAACCTGAGCTATTATGGTCCGGGCCGTGAGCTGACACAAAGGTTGATCAAGCCGCTGAATGCAACTGCGCGTGCAGATCTGCTAAAACTTTTCAGGGACAGTGATTTCCTGGGAATGGACGATATATACGTACCTGCAGAGGGTCAGCCTATAGTTGCAGATGTTGGAACAGTGGAGATCGGCCTGCATCAGACGGGATTGAACAAGACCGTTAAAGTGGACCCATATTCACAGGAATACATGCCCGAAGAACTGAAGGAAATAGATGAGGCATTGGTTGTCCTGAGACAGTATGCCCTCACCATATCGGATACAGAGGCAGAAGCTATCGCAGAGGACTGGATCAAAAATGCACCAACTTACAAATACGATGGTTCTAACCTTACCCTGTTAAATCATTTCATCATGGGATCTTTCCCGGAACAGCATAGTCTGACCTATAGCTTCGTCAGTTCTCATGCAGGTTATGGTGACCGTTCTGATCAGATCACAGCTCAAGTGATAACCGATCACATTGTACATGTTAGAATGTTCCAGGGTTTGGTCACGTCAGTGATCATTGATGATATATGGGATGAGGTGGACCAGCAGATGGTACAACATGACCGCATAATAATGGAATACAGGAACATGTCCTGTAATGAGACTCCCTGGCTGCAATGGTACGCAGAAGGCGATATACAGTTCTTTAAACAGCCAACAGCATCAGAGCTCATTGTGGCATATTACAGTAACGTCTACGGTATTGATGTCACAGATGTATCTCAGGATAATGTGGATGCTGCACAATGCTCCTACACTCTTAAGGTCATGCCAAGTGATGTAAAGGCTATGGAAGATATGGGATGGCAGAACGCATGACCTTCTTTTTTTTAGAACCTTGTTCTATTTAGAGCCCAAGTTTGACAGTTATCACTCCTTGATAAAGAGAATATCTTCTCTCTTAGCCCAATTTTTTTCGTTTTTTGTCAGGAAAACCTATTTGACAGTTTTAATAATTTCATATGGAATTCTACGATATAGTCCTTTTTTGCCT
>JAHFZE010000026.1 GCA_020854785.1 Methanomethylovorans sp. | reverse complement strand
GGGAGCTTTTTATCTGGGGATCTATAATATTGGAGTGATCTTTCCCATCATAGTGCTTGGAATATTGCTTGGCTATGGACTGAAACCCCAAACCATTACAGAGCTCAAAGAAAAGAAGCGTGTGGAGATAAGGCTTTTTACAGGGATCGTACTGATACTTCTTGCCCTGCTGCTGCATCTGCATATCATCTGATACAAGGTTAACCTTCTACCAGCTGTTTCATTTCCCGGGAAGCACGGACTATTTCTTTTTTAGAATAGACCTTTGCTATCTTTTCCACCGCATCCAGGTTGCGTACTACATTGTCAAGATAGCCCAACACATCACCCGGATAAGCGGTCACGCCATACAGGTCTTCCAGCTTGCGTACAATACCAGTGGGATCGTAGCCTTCCATGCGGATCTCCACGATCTTTGCAGAAAACCTCCTCTCTGCACACCCGCAATAAGGAGAGTCCTTGCACTTACAGGTAAGGAAAGCTGCAGCAAATCCAAAGAGCTGGTCCTGTATGTTCTGGTCAAGCTGAGAGATATTATCTCCCTCGAATATTAGATCAAGAGAAGCACCCTGAAATACACGGGAAGGAATATTGATGTCCAGAGCTGTGGATATCTGTGCTGCATATTTGAAGTAGACTGCGTCAAAGAACTCCAGGTTAGTTACTATCTCAAGAGGTCCCATTCCCTTAAGCACTGCATCACGTATGAGGAACGCTGAAGATACTGACAGGAAATGACCGGCAGCTATCTGACCGAAAGGTGTCAGAGAGATATTATCCTCTCTTTTTTCAAGGAACTTGTAGTGTGCCAGCCTGCTAACAAGTTTTTCTAGCTCGAATGTGCCCATCATACGTTTATGGATGGCTGCCAGATCCTTCCGTGACGATGTAACAGCCGCTGATGCCAGTAGTTCTTCCATCTGTTCATCTTCACCATAATCCAACGAAGATGGAAGCATATTACCTTTAAGCAATCTGATAGCAACAGCATCTTCTGTCTCGGTCTGCTCGCTGGAATAACGCTTATTAGGGGTTGCCAGCAGCACCACAATACCTCTGTCATGATAGTCCGGGCGTCCGGCACGTCCCAGCATCTGCATGAACTCCTGCATCGTAACCCATTCGATTCCCATGGCAAGGGATTCGAATATTACCTGTGATGCGGGAAAATCCACACCTGCTGCAAGGGCAGCAGTTGTTACCACCACTGGCAACCTTCCTTTAAGGAAACGCTCTTCTACGGATTTGCGCACAGATTGTGTAAGACCTGCATGATAAGGTGCAGAGACCATTGGCAATGCTTCTGATATGCTGTGGCAATTACGCCTGGAATTTGTGAAAATGATAGTCTGACCTTTATGACCTTTCGTGGATGTCATGGCAAACTCTTCCCTTACCAGGCGGGTCATAAGCTTAAGCTTGTCATGCTCTTCGCAGAAAATAAGATGGCGTTCAATAGGAACAGGACGGTATTCGTACTCTACCAGTGTAGCATTCAGTTTTTGTGCCAGAGCAAGTGGTTCGGCAACCGTGGCAGAAAGATATATGAACTGGGCAGCAGGAGCAACATATTTCAGCCTGCCTATAACACCGTCAACCCTGTGACCACGTTCACTATCTTCAAGTGTGTGCACCTCGTCTATGACCACAGTGCCTATCTTACCCAGCAGGTCAGCATCACCCGACCTTAGGATGAAATCAATGCCTTCGTAGGTACCTACGATAATATCAGAATCAAGAGTTCTGCGCATTTTCAGAGTAGACGAAGTGCGTATACGTGCACTTCCTATACGTATCGAAGTTGTAAGACCCAAAGGCCCATACTTCTGAGTGAATTGATCATATTTCTGGTTTGCCAGAGCTACCAGAGGCACCAGATATAGGATCTTTCCCTTTTTGCGCAGTATGTTCTCGATACCTGCAAGCTCACCTATCAAGGTCTTTCCGGTAGCTGTTACTGAAGTAACTAGCTGGTGCTTTCCTTTGAAAAGACCTGAATCAACGGCTATCGCCTGTACAGGTAGCAGCTCGTCAGATCTCTGTAACAGGATCTCTTTAAAGTTCTTTGAGATAGGGAGGTCTGCTATCTTCATGGT
This sequence comes from Methanomethylovorans sp., assembly GCA_020854785.1. Lineage (GTDB taxonomy): Archaea > Halobacteriota > Methanosarcinia > Methanosarcinales > Methanosarcinaceae > Methanomethylovorans. The sequence goes on along the minus strand of JAHFZE010000026.1, from coordinate 6,213 downwards.
CCTGGCATCGAGAGATGTCTGAACTGTATCGAACCTCGTCAGTTCCTGGTCAAGACCTTCAGGGTCCAATGTACCAATGGTCCTGTCAAAATCCTTTGTTCGCAAAAGCATATCTTCAATGCGCTGCTTTGCCTGATCGCTATAATGACAATGAGGAGCATTAAGTACCCTTGAAAGTTCTTCTTTGGCACATTCTTCACATATCTTCTCAGAATGATATCTTATTGATCGCCTGTTCAGGAAATTAAATCTGCGCTTAAGCAAACAAAAACGGCAGGTATTGACAAATTCACCTTCCAGCTGAAAACCTTTCAGCATATCAAGAATAGCCCCTGCATTAGCATCATTCCCACCTTTTGCTATCATAATGCGATCGGCCATGCGCAATAGGTCTATGAACTCTGCAGGTGTCAGGAATTCTTCCTTGCTATTCCTCAATACTTTGAACTTGTGTGGCCTTGCACCGGCTGGCGTCTTGTTAAGGACCACTTCCCCTGTGAAGAGAGGCAATTTCCTGCCACCCTTTATGACCAGTACCAATAATTTAACATTTTCGGGGTTTATGAGGATCCATAAGCTCATTATGCAGCTGAATTGGAGAGAAGGTATAAGTAATGTATGCTTGCTCAATTCTCTGGAAAACATTATATGTGTTACATCCAATAGATATAGATAAAAATATAATATAGTAGTAATTATATATTCAAGTTCAAGAGGAAAAGTTTCATGCTAGGACCTTTCAAGTCTGCAGGAATGCAGCAGGCAGTCAGTGAAGAAAAAGCATCACATGCTGGAAATGATGCACACAATCTTTATGATACCATCCGGGAAAGCATACCCCAGGAAAATAAGACTGTTCTCGAAAAGATACAGCGTTCCGGCATATCAAGTACAGGTATTTCCGTCCTTGACAGAAGTATAGGAGGAGGATTACCTTGCGGATCTATGACGTATATTTCAGCTGACCCCTCCTGTATGGCAGAAATATTCCTCTACCAGTTCACCCAGTCAAGGAGTACATATTATTTCAGTACCAATCGAAGACCTAAATTTATACTCCAGGATATACTTAACCTCAAATTTGAAATAGACAACATAATTTTCATTGATGTTTATAGTGAATATTATCTTACACCTTCAGGTGAAATGGTAGATATTGCACGTAATGACAATGTAGACACCAGGCTGCTTGAGTTCGTAGAATATAGTTTAATGAATATCAGGGATGAGGCCCAACGGGGAGATATCAACCTTGTCTTTGACAATTTCTCATTTTTCATGAACCTAAATGTGGATCCGGGATCACTTAGAAGGCTGATGCACATCATATACGAGATCAGCAAGGAAACAGGCGCTCTTACATATCTTTATGGTCTTAAAGGCAGCCATCCTGAGCATATAGAGAACGAGATCCTTAGTTCTGCAGATGTTATCTTTGAGATATCTCTTGACAGGGGCACCGATAAGATGGTAAATAAGCTTGCTATTCCTAAGATAAGAGGAATGTTACCTACTTCTGAAGTGATAAAGTTCAAGATATGTGATGGCGTCCAGATCGACACTTCGAAAGACATTGCATAATACCAAGTCAAAGAGTTCCATCATCTATTGAATAATGGCACCGACATTCCCGCTCTATAGGCATATGTGATGCAATGGAATATAACAGCTCAAAAATAAATTCTTTTCTCGAAGTCAGAACATCCAGCACCTCGGTTGCTGTCGGTCTGGAACTCTCGATCCCTGAAGCCATATTTGTTATCAGGCACACAGATGCATAACATAGCTGCATCTCTTTGGCAAGTACAACTTCAGGAACACCTGTCATACCCACAACATCTGCAAAATTGCTCAACATGCGTATCTCAGCTTTTGTCTCGAACCTTGGACCTTCAGTACAGGCATATATAACATCAGCTGTATCCACTCCTTTTTCTTTGAGGATGGACCTTATCAGAGAACGGAGCTGGGGGCAATAAGGCTCTGACATGTCTGCATGTACGGTCTCATTCTCAAAGAAAGTAGAAGGACGCCCATGAGTGAAGTCCACAAAATCACAAGGAATTACTATACTTCCGATGGAATGTCCTTGCATCGTACCCACTGAATTAACAGATATGGCCCGGGTAATCCCCAATTGCTTTATTGCCATTATAATGGCACGATAATTGATCTTATGAGGAGGCACATGTCCTCTGCCCCCTGCATGTCTTGGAATGAACAATACGTTATTATCTGCCATTTTAATGATGAATGCCACAACAGTACCATATTCAGTATCTAGTGTCAGCTGTGACTGGTCGGCAAGTTGAGAAAGACCCACTCCCCCAATGACAGCAAAGGACCGATCCATACTATACAAGTATTCTTCATACTGTTTGTTTATGTCCACCCGTTCACTTCCTGACAGAGCTGGCAGAGATCCTTATACCTGCAAGAGCTATGATGATAGCTATGACTATGGAGTAAATGAAATATTGCAGCCCTGACACGATGGAAGGTTGAAAACCTTCAATAGCAGGATTGAAGGCCAGTATGTACGTGGTCGCTCCCCAGAATAAGATCCCCAGAGAAAAAGCATAGAAAGAGGGTGATATCTGCCTCAAGCTAAACTTCCCTTGTAAGTACATATCCATCATACGACCAAAATTGATAATGATCGCAGCTAATACAAGCCACCATACGGAACTATGTATGAACACAGTGACCAGTGGCACCAATCCATGATACCATATTCCTCCGTGCGTGTAATATTGCCATACGCTTACAAGTCCCTGCACAAAAGCGACAATGATCACCATTAACGCTGCAGTATGGGTTACAACGATCAATCTGCCCATATGGAAATCATCTTTGATCTTGTTCCACATAACGGTGACAGTATCACCAAATCCACGGTAGAGCATGTAGAGGCCAACTGCAGCAAGGATGCCAATTATAGCTCCTTCCGGATAACGCGCCAGCAGAAAGATCGAATATATAAGAGCTGCAAGTCCAACCGGAACAAAGAAGGTTTGAGAGATCTTGGGATCGTTAAAAGCATGCTTCAGGATATAATAAGTACTTTCAAGGTTCGAGCTTTGCATGATCACTATACGTTTCACTGAGTTGATCTTGATCCTGGACTGGACTATGGGAAGCAAGGTTTCGTCTTCAGCTCCATCAGAAATGAAAATGGCATTTGAAGCGTGATATTTATTTAGGACATCATCAAGTTGCTGGGAGATCTTCTGGTCAGAGGTGATACCAACTTTCCTGTCGCCTGCAAAGGTGATGAGCTCAGCATCCAGTCCTTTTGCACGTAGCTCATCCAGAACTTTCACGCCGCCGAAAATGGTATTGGAATCCGAATCTTCGGGGTCCGCTATGGACAAAGCAACAGCTGCTTTGATATTTTCCTCTCTTCCTACAATCGGGCTTGAGATCTTTGCCTTTTCACCCAGGTCATTATCCCGGTCTATACAGATGACAAGTGTATCCATGGAACCTTATTCCTAATTGCTTAACAAAATATAAATAAGTTCTCATGAAAATCGCCATCAAAGAACAGCCTGCTCAAGATTCGATGCCTAATGAAGAGATCAGCCTGCGAGCCCACTTCAATTTTTTACTTTTTGCTGGTGATACCACAGGATCATCAAAAAAGAAACCTGCAAGTTCTATAGTGCCTGCACCGAACTCAATAGCCACATGTACAGCCCGGTCCCCATCCGTAAAACCACCAAAGTTGAAAACATTTACAAGGGGAACAGCCTGCGTGGACCCTATCATGTTTTGAAGCTGTGGGACATACTTGAGCAGCTTGCTCATATTGTCCCCATGGGCATGAACAACAATAAGAGAACCTTGTTCTGAAGCTTCTATCTCACGCTTTACGTCGCCATCCAGGTCCGTGACTATAATGTCCGGTATCCTGCCGGAATCCATTACAACTGCCGCTGCACCATCAGCTGCAATTATCACATATCTGTCGAGGTTCTGCCTTCCAAGTTCTTCAGCGAGGTTCGGACCATTACCGCAAACAAGGACATCCTTTCCGGATATTGCCCTCTTTAGAGCATCCTGCCCAGGTGAGATGGTTCGTTCAAGCAGGTGCGAAAGAAGGAGAGCAGCACGCTCGTCCTCTTCCCGGCTAAAGCCAAGATCCTGAAGTATCTCCTCGTATATGGGTTCCCAGGATATGAAGTCCATGCATGTCTTTCCTTGGATCCATCAGCTTCTGGAGATTCCAATATGTATCGATATCCCTTCCACATCCCAGTCCTTGACAAGATCACCCTGCGCCTCAACGTCAAAGCCTATGATCTGCAGGTCCGCACGCACTTCACTGGCTATCAATTGCTCCAGATCGAGCACTAGGTCCACCACCCTCTCGTCATCGATGCAGATAATGACCTTGATGTTCTCTTCCACTGCCAGGTCCATTTCCTTCCTCATATCCTGAACCCTGCGAATGACCTCTCTGGAATAACCCTCTGCTTCCAGTTCCCTTGTTAGCTTCGCATCCACATATACAATACCTGCAGATGATGAAGCACTTGCAACCTGTTCAGGAAGTGTTTCCTGGAAGTTGACCATATCTGGAGTTATCTTCACTATATTGCCGTCAGCAAGCTGTAGCTCGTACCCTTGCACACAGGCAAGTCCTTTCTTCAATGCCATGGCATCGATCTGTTTTAAAGCAGCTATGACCTTTCCTGCATCACCTTTGAAAACTGGCCCTATTGTTCCGGGATTGGGTATGGCACTGAAACCCAGTTCATTCCATGAGCCACCAAGTTCTGTCAGTACAATATCCTTGGAATTGGTCTGGTCCATCAGCACTTCTCTCAGGTTCTTAACAGCTGAGACCGCTGTTTCGTTCTGAGGGGTCACCACGATCCTTCCCACAGGCCACCTCAACTTACGGCCTACCTTCTGGCGTGCATTGGAAGCTGCTTCTACAATGGAGCGTGCAAGTTTCATCTGCTGTTCAAGGTCCACATCTATAAGGGATTCGTCAGGTACGGGCCAATCGTTCATGTGTACGGATTCAGGTGCGTCCTTGTAGACATTGCGTACCAAGTTCTGGTACATTTCTTCGGCAAGATGGGGCATGAACGGAGCTATGACCTTTGTCATGGTAGTGAATACCTCATACAATACCCTGTATACGGCTATCTTGTCCGGATCATCGGCCTCCACCCATGTTCTGGGCCTTATGAGCTGGATATACCAGCGGGAAAGGTCCTCAAGCACAAAGTCATTGATGGCCCTCATGGCCTTCTGGAGCATACAGGTCTCCATGGCTAAATCCACTGTCTTTATCACAGACTGCATCCTGGAAAGGATCCATCTGTCCTCACTGCGCATATATGGTTTCACTGATCCCAGTGAGACCTGAGAAGGATCAAAGGCATCCAGCGCCATGTAGGGCAAGGGGAAACGGTAGACGTTCCACAGAATATTGATGGTCCGATGGATATTGGCTATCTCATCGTTACTGAACTTCAGATCTTCCCAGGGTGCACTGGACGATAACACGTAAGCACGCAGGGTGTCTGCACCAAACTTCTCGATGACCTCAGAAGGCTGCACCACATTGCCCAAGCTCTTGGACATTTTCTTGCCTTCCACATCCAGAGTGAAACCGTGCATGAGCACACTTTTATAAGGTGCCTTGCCAAAGGCCACCATGCTGGCACCTAACTGCGAATAGAACCATCCTCTTGTCTGATCATGACCTTCGGTGATAAAATCAGCAGGCCACCATTTTTCAAGCTCGTCCTTTTGATGTGGGAAGTTCAATGTGGCCCAGGAAGCAACAGCCGAATCGAACCATACATCGAATACATCCTCCACACGGCGCATCTTGCCGCCACATTCGCATGTAATGGTCACAGAATCCACGTAAGGCCTGTGCAGCTCTATACCTTCCGCAAGACCCGACTTCTCAAGGAGTTCCTGTTTGGTGCCTATGACATCGATACGTTCACATTCTGTACAACGCCAGACAGGAATGGGTATGCCCCAGTAACGCTGCCTTGAGATGCACCAGTCCCTGGCACCTTCCACCCAGTCCCTGAAACGGGCCGATCCTGCCCATTCCGGATACCAGATAACCTTATCTATCTCTGAGAGCATCTGCTCCTTTAATTCCGAGATCTTCAGGAACCACTGGCGGGTAGCAAGATAGATGATAGGGGTCTTACATCTCCAGCAGTGTCCATAACG
>JAHFZE010000321.1 GCA_020854785.1 Methanomethylovorans sp. | reverse complement strand
GGGAGCAGCAGTGTTGCCCAAATATTTGCCGGCAGTGATCTCCCTTTCAGCTCTTGGGTATCTCGTAGGCTTACTTTTCATATACCTGTCGGCTCCGGACCTTGCACTTACCCAGGTACTGGTGGAAACCCTTACCACCATAATCTTCCTGTTTGCCATTGTCAAGATCCCTCAGACCTTCAAAGAGCATATATCCCCATACCTGTTCATGAGAGATGCTCTGATATCAGTCTCTGTAGCCTCAGTAGTATTTATTTTGTTGCTGAGTGCCACACAGGGTATCATCCCCCCCTTTGAGTCTCTTTCTTATTACTTCATAGAGAATGTATGGCCTCTTGCAGGCGGTCACAATATTGTGAACGTGATTATTGTGGATTTCAGAGGATATGATACATTAGGAGAGATAGCTGTCATGTGTCTTGCTGCTCTTGGGGTTTATAATCTTATACACAGCAGAGGTGAGAGTGAATGACCACAGTTATTACAAGAATGATCACGAGAATATGCTTGCCTTTAGTGATACTGTTTTCTATATCCCTGTTGCTCGCCGGACATAACAATCCGGGCGGGGGGTTTATAGGTGGAGTCATGTTTGCTGCTGTCATAGCCCTTTCTTATGTAGTATATGGACTTGAAACAATAAAAAGATCATTTGATCAGGATTGGGGTAAATGGTTCGGCTTCGGATTGGTCCTGGCATCTGTCACAGCTTTTGCTGCCATTCCTTTTGGCCATAACTTCTTCAGGAGTGCAGTAGAGTTCTTACATATTCCCCTGGTAGGTGAGATAGAGCTGGTCTCTGCTTCTCTATTTGACACAGGGGTGTATTTTGTGGTCATAGGTTCTTTACTTAGTATATTGCAGATGGTTGGTGAGGACAAATGAACAACACATTGCTATCCCTTACTATAGCTATACTTTTCGGGATAGGCACTTTTCTTATCCTGCGCAGGGACATTGTCAAAGTGATCATCGGCTTGAGCATAATGTCCCATGCAGTGAACTTGCTTATAGTATCTGTAGGAGCATTTAGTGGTAAAGATGTGCCAATACTCACTCATCATGAAGTGGAGCCTACAAACACGATCTTTATCGACTCCATGAACAACGGTATCTTCGCTCCGGTGTTGAACGGAACCGCACCCACGCAATTCGTAGACCCGCTGGTGCAGGCCCTGGTATTGACAGCCGTCGTCATCAGCCTTGCAACAACAGCTGTGATCATCATACTTGCGTATCGTCTTCATGAAGAGTATGGTACTACTGATATACAAAAACTGAAGAGGTTGTGGGGATGAGCTCATTGATCCATCATTTTCCTATTCTGCTTATAGCAATACCCATACTTACTGCAGCTTTGACAATGATGCTGCGCTCAAAACCAAAGTTGCAGGCAGGACTGAGTGTTCTTGCATCCTTTTCACTTGTAATTATAAGTTCGTTGTTGCTGATGGAAGTATGGAGATCTGGGATACAGGTCTATGAGGTTGGTGAATGGGGCAAATATGGTATCATGCTTGTGGCAGATCTGCTCAGCGCAGGTATGGTGATACTGAGCGCAGGTGTTTCTTTCCTTTCGCTTATATATTCCCTGGACTACATTGAGAAACGTTCATTATCCACATATCATCCCCTGTTCAATCTGCTGATAGCCGGTCTGCATGGTTCCTTCCTTACAGGAGATATATTCAATCTGTTCGTTTTCTTTGAAGTGCTGTTACTCTCATCCTGTGCTCTGGTGGTAGCAATTGAAAAGGGTGGAGTTACAAAAACTTCAGACAAGCTGGAGGCAACGTTCAAATATCTTATTCTGAACATGTTGGGCTCTTTTATTATGCTGATAGCTGTTGCAGCTCTATACGCAACCACAGGCACCCTTAACATGGCAGATATCTCTGTGAAACTTGGTGCCATGCAAGCAGCAGGCGATCTTCCCTGGCATGTATTTGTCATCGGTCTTCTGTTCATAGTTGTATTTGGTAACAAGGCAGCCATATTCCCGTTACATTACTGGCTGCCCGATGTGCATCCCACAGCCCCTTCCCCTATAAGCGCCATGCTAAGCGGCGTACTTATAAAGGTAGGAGTGTACGGTATGCTCAGGGTTTTCTTCTTCATATTCACAGATGTATTGGGCATGTTCCAGCCTATTATTATACTGCTTGCATTGTTAACAATAGGCATCGGGGCAGCATCGGCAGTTGCCCAGACGGATGTTAAGAGACTCCTGGCCTATTCCAGTGTGAGCCAGATAGGCTATGTGTTCTTAGGCATTGGTTTCGGAAGTCTGGGAGCCATTGCGGCATCCCTTGTGTACCTGGTCAATCATGCTATTGCAAAATCATTGTTGTTCCTTACTTCAGGAGGTATCATACACCATGCAGGTACTCGCGATATGAACAAGATGGGTGGTATGGTCAATAGTTCTCCTTTCATGGCCGCAGCTTTCCTTATAGGGGGCATGTCGATAGCAGGCCTGCCTCCAATGGGAGGTTTCATCTCCAAGTTCTCTCTTTTCGATGCTGGTATCATTGGGCAACACTACACGGAAATTGCAATTGCTCTGCTGTTCGCTGTATTTTCGCTGTTCTATATGTTCAGGGCATGGTTGCTTATGTTCTGGGGTGAAAAAAGAGATGTAAAGGCATATGGAGAATACTCGGAACATGGCACCTCTCCCCTTATCTATGTGCCGATCGCTATACTAGCCCTGGCGGTTCTGATCCTGGGCGTGTATGCCGAACCCTTGCTTTCACTGGCTCAGGCAACTGCAGTGCAGATACTTGACCCGCAACCATACATAGATGCTGTACTGACAAGGGTGGTAAGATGAAAATATATATTCCTCTGGCAGCTATATTTGGAGTGATATGGTGTTTAATTCATGGTACTATCGATCTGAACAACTTTATATTTGGTTTCCTTCTTGGCCTGCTGACCATAAGGCCATTCAGGTTCCTTTACAGGCCTGAAGAGCACTTCAATTTATTCTCTCCACCAACCCGTATAATTTCGATCATAAAATATTTCATGGTACTCATAAAGGAGATCATTAAGGCCAGTATCATATTGGCCAAGATAGTAACAAGACCTAAGATCGACATAAAACCGGGTATCATCGCCGTACCTCTCCGCTGCAGGACAGATCTGGGGATCACGGGGATCTCTAATACCATCACACTTACTCCCGGAACCATCACAGTAGATATATCGGATGATCATTCAGTGCTCTATGTGCATTGCATCGATGCATCTGATCCGGCAACTGTATGTGAGTCGATACGTAATGATCTTGAAAAATATATACTGGAGGCTTTCGAATGATCAGTTTACTGGATTTTTCTCTGATATTCATGGTCCTTGCATTCATACCATGTATATATCGTATTATCAAAGGCCCAACTATCCCTGACAGAGTAGTGGCCCTGGATGCAATGACAACTGTGATCATAGTTATGCTTGGGGCATATTCTTATGATAAAGGTTCTGCATTTTTCTTGGATGTGGCCTTGGTGCTGGCAGTGATATCATTCGTAGGTACAGTGGCCATTTCAAAGTACCTTGACGAGGGCGTGGTGTTATGAGCATAGTAAGTACATTCAGCATCATAATGAACATCCTGGGCGATATAGTGTTGCTTATAGGCCTGGTTTTCGTGTTCCTTGGGATGCTGGGTCTGATACGCATGCCTGACGTGTATAACCGTCTGCATACAACCGCCAAGATAGGTACTGTCGGAGCCTTTGGTGTAATGCTGAGCATTCTCATGAGAGCGGGTTTCACACCCATAGGTATCAAAGCCATCACTGTAGGTCTGTTCTTACTCCTTACAGCTCCCATTGCAGCTCACATGATCACAAGGGCAGCTCACAGGCATGGAGTAGGATTATGCAAAGAATCTGTTATTGATGAATATGGAAAGGCATGTGAGAGGTGCAAAAAGTAACACCTCTTCTTTTCTCATTCCATTCTTTCATTTATACCTGTATCTATCGGCAATCAAAAACAGATATATATTTAATGTTGACTTGTGATCCTTTCTAGTATCCTTATCTGATCGGACCATAGTAAGGTCAGTATGACAGGTAAATGCAGTATGCAACATTGATCCACACCATTTGAGATAACCCCTGCATTAGGATCATGTGAGCGGGTTGGGGAGTGGGGGTTAGTGTGGGAGTGGGGTTAAAAATGTTGTACCCGCTCACTTGCCCTTCATACGAATTTATCATATATATACTTTCTCTTCATTGAAGCTTGGTATTTTAATCTTATACTTT
>JAHFZE010000262.1 GCA_020854785.1 Methanomethylovorans sp. | reverse complement strand
GAAACTGGGGAGTGACGGACTTGTCAAAGAATCACCGGAAATGGACCGCAGGATCGAGCTTTACAACAAGTTCTATGATGGCTACGGAGAGATGCTTGTCCAGATGAACGTAGAGGATACAAAGCTCGGTGTTGCAGAGTATCTTGCAAGCAAGCACAATATGGAGAGTATAGAACTTAAGTGGGGACAGGGAGCAAAATGTATTGGCGGCGAGATAAAGGTTGCAGACATTGACCGTGCTATGGAGCTGAAAAGAAGAGGATATATAGTCACTCCGGACCCTGAGCTTCACTCTGTCCAGGAAGCTTTCAGAATGGGCGCCATAAAGGAATTTGAAAGACATTCCAGGCTTGGGTTTGTCACAGAGGAAGGATTCTGTGAGGAATGTGAAAGACTCAGAGACCTTGGTTTTAAACGCATAACCCTCAAGACGGGAGCATATTCTATGGCAGAGACCGCCATGGCCATAAAGTACAGCTCAGAGGCCAGGATAGATCTGCTCACATATGACGGAGCACCTGGAGGTACCGGCATGAGCCCCTGGCCTATGATGGAAGAATGGGGAGTACCGACATTCTACCTGCAGTCCCAGGTCTATGAATTTGCGCAAAAACTGTCAGACAGAGGGAAAAAAGTTCCTGATCTGGCAATGGCAGGCGGTTTCTCCAGTGAGGATGGGGTCTATAAAGCACTCGCAATGGGATCACCTTATTTCAAAGCAGTGTGTATGGGTCGTGGCCTCATGATCCCTGGGATGGTGGGTAAGAACATTGGCAAATGGATAGAAGAAAACGACCTCCCCAAGACGGTATCTGAATTTGGTACTACCAAAGATGAGATCTTCGTGCACTATGAGGAACTGAAAGAGAAATATGGCGAAGAGATAAAAAACATACCTCTTGGAGCGGTAGGCATCTATTCATATACAGAGAGGATCAAAGTAGGGTTGCAACAACTTATGGCCGGTTCCCGAAGATTCAACATCCATGCCATCACACGTAAAGATGTCATGGCGCTCACCGAGGAAGCCGCAAAAGTATCCGGGATCGCCTATGTAATGGATGCATACAGGGAAATTGCAGAAGAGATACTTGAAAGCTGATCCTGTAAAATACAGGATCGTTTTATGATCTTGTCACAATGGAGAAAAATGTGCATAAGAATAGCAATTTAGAAACCAGGCTCCTCAAATACGCAGATAAAGAGAAAATAACCAGTGGAGTCCCTCAGCTCGACGAGATAATTCACTCTTTCCGTCTGGGAGATAACGTGGTATGGGAAGTGGAGGAACTTGACGACTACAGATATTTTGCTTTGAGACTGATAAAGCAAGCTATCAGTTCTGGCAGTAAGTGCGTATATGTAAGGTTCGCACCACATGAGCCCATTCTCCAGACAATGGAAGGACTTGAGATAGTAAAAGTAGACCCAGGTAGCGGATTTGACTTTTTTAGCAGCCAGGTCCACAGGATAATTGAATATTATGGAGAGAAAGTTTACTACGTATTTGATAACCTTTCCTCACTTATGGTCGAATGGGCTACCGATGAGCTGGTAGCCAATTTCTTCAAAGCCACATGCCCCTATCTGTTCGAACTTGAGACCATTGGTTATTTCTGCCTTATCCGCGGAAAGCATAGCCATTCCACTGTCGCTGGTATCCGGGAAACAACTCAAGTGCTTATCGACTACTACCATATCAACGGAAAGGCATATATTCATCCTTTAAAGGTCTACGACCGCTATTCTCAGAGCATGTTCCTGCCCCATCTGGTAAATGGAGAGGTGTGGGAGCCTATACTGGATAGTTCAAAGGCCGCCACAATATCATCCAGCGATCGTACAAAGATCATACGTACGCTAAAAAGCGGTACATCCCCATGGGAATCTGTGTATACCAAATTGAAGTTCCACCACGACATGGAACTACTGGACACTATACCAGAGCCCGAGATAATTGCACTTAAACAGGAACTTTCAAGGATGATCATCGGAGACCATCCCCGTTTCAACCGGCTTGCAGATACCTATCTGTCACTTGAAGACCTGCTCAGTATACGGGACAGGATGATAGGGTCCGGCCGCATTGGTGGAAAAGCTGTGGGAATGTTGCTCTCACGCAACATAATCCTGGCCAGCGAGAAGAAAGAAGAGTTCTCAGAGATAATTGAGCCACATGATTCATTCTATATTGGTTCAGATGTATTTTTCACGTTCATGATCAAGAATGATCTGTTCCGCCTCAAGATAAAGCTTTCAGACAGTTCCAGTATGACGAAGGAAGAGTTCGAAGAGGTAGAAAGAAAGTTTCTGGAAGGCAAGTTCCCTGAAGATATAGTAGAACAGTTCAGGGAATTGATGGATTACTTTGGACAGGCCCCCATTATAGTAAGATCAAGCAGCTTGCAGGAGGACAACTATGGAAATGCTTTTGCAGGCAAATATAGAAGTGAGTTCTGCCCCAACCAGGGAAGTCCGGAAGAGCGCCTTGAAGAGTTCATGCATGCAGTAAAGCTCGTCTATGCCAGTGCCCTTAACCCGGATGCTCTTGCGTACAGGAGGACCAGAGGACTTCACTACCAAGACGAGCAGATGGCCATACTGGTACAGCGCGTGTCTGGCATGCCCTACAAACAGTATTTTTTCCCGGCGCTTGCAGGAGTCGCTTTCTCAAAGAACCTCTTTCGCTGGACAAAGAGGATAGACCCTGGAAAAGGACTGATAAGACTTGTCTTTGGACTGGGCACCCGGGCTGTGGACCGTGTCGGCAGGGACTATCCCAGAATGATAGCAGTAAGCCACCCGACATTACGCCCTGAGACCGGCTTGAAGGTAATGAAATACTCTCAATGGGACGTGGATGCTTTGGACCTGGATAAAAGGGAGCTCATTACAATGCCTTTCCGGGACCTTGTAAAAGACTGTGACTACCCCGGGCTTAGACTCTTTGTTTCAGTCATGAACGAGGGATATCTAACCGACCCGTACACTAATGCAATAGACTGCTCACAGGAAATAGTGTTGACATTCAATAATCTCATAAGGAACACAAAATTCGTTGATACTTTAGGAGGAATACTAAGAGTAGTAGAGGAAGTCTATGAGCATCCCGTAGATATCGAATTTACGGCATCTGCTGATCAAAGGGGAAATATAAGGGTGAACATAGTCCAATGCAGACCCATGACAACTCCAGGCAGCAGCGAGAACATAACCATACCTGACGACATAAAAGAAGACAATGTTCTGTTCAGGTCCAATATGCTCATCAATGAGGGTAAAGTTGAAAATGTTGAGTATATCGTGTACATTGATCCCCAGGAATACGAAATTGCAGACATGGATACAAAAAGGTCCATAGGCCGCATTGTAGGGAGCATTAACCAAAAGATGAGTGCCATGGGTACTAATTTCATATTGATGGGGCCTGGCAGGTGGGGAAGCAGCAACATAGAACTGGGAGTCAATGCAACATATAGTGAGATCGATCACACTTCACTACTCGTAGAGATCGCGCTTGAGAAGGCAGGCCACATCCCGGAAGTTTCCTATGGGACCCATTTCTTTCAGGACATAGTGGAAGAGGAAATAATCTACATGCCCGTTTACCCGGACATGAAAAGCTCGGCGTTCAACGAAGCTTTCTTCAGGAACTCGGGCAACATGCTCAAAGATATCCTGCCAGACCATGAGAGGTTCAGCAATGTGATCAAAGTGATCAATGTCCGTGAGGTATCAGGAGGAGGCAATGCAGTTGTAATTGCGAACCTGTATGAACAGAATGCCATCTGCTACCTTGAAAAACCCACGGTTGGAAGGACATGGAAACTGGACAAGCTGAAGGGGCAATGGCAATAAAAAAAGAAATCCCCGGAAGGATATTAATCTACGAATTTGATACTGACATCCTTCATGTTGTTGCGGATGGCCACATTGATAAGGAGAGGAGTAATTGATTCCATCATAGAGGAAGTTTCAAGTGGCCCGATATCCATAGGCCTCATTCCAGGAATATCCCTGACAAGGTCAAAGACGATGCTTTTTGCACGCATGCCATTTCCACAGACCCCTATGTCGTAATCAAGCTCTATATCAAGGTTGGAGAGCTTGGCAGCTGGAACTGTGTGAAAAGCTGAAACCAGCTCAGTAGCCCCCTCGGGTAACAAAGTAGCTATTTCCTGTGCAGCGCTTCCTGAAGGTGGGGTGACATAACAGAAGTATTCCGCCTTATAGTCTTCCCGGGAATTGGTCGAGATCTCTAAGGGAACCCCGCCTGGAACAAGGATGCATGAATTCTTTTCCATCGGCACGACCACAGATATGACAACCTTACCTTCAAGTCCTGGTTTGATCTGCTCCATGGTAGAAGCTATCTGGCCATACCTGATGGCAAGGAGCACCACATCAGCTTCTGAGGCTGCCTTTGCATTGACATCGCCTGTTATGTCTGCCTTGAAACCATGGTCCTTTAATATAGAGTTATACTCGGTCGCCCTGACCTGAGCTTTTTCCTGGTTCCTTGAACCCACGATCACCTGATGTTTCTGCCCCCACCTGAGAGCAAAACCTTTACCTATGCTGCCTGTACCG
>JAHFZE010000147.1 GCA_020854785.1 Methanomethylovorans sp. | reverse complement strand
ATGATGACAAGCGAGTCTTTTTCAACATCTAATATGCTCTTTTCCTCATAGCCCACTATCTTATGAGTGGAATAACTGACATCTATAAGGAAAAGGGTTGCAACGTCCCTTTCATTCTTGTCCCATCTGAGGTAGAGCCTGTCATCAGGATTTATCCCGCATTTCTTTTGTATCAGGGCATCGATGAAGGCATCGATATCGATCTCACTTCCATCTGTCTGTTCCTTCATCCTGCGGAATGCTTCCGGCCTCATCCTGTTGAATACGTACTTTATCATGGCTATCTCATGCCTGTACTGTTCAGAGGCATCCTTGTAATAATCACTGGACATGCCAAAAGGTTCGGTCTCGTTGACAGTACACCAGTCAGCTTTATAGTCATTGATCACTGCATCCCATTCATCATACCTGTAACTGCCCAGTATCTTCCAGTTCTTGGCCGTAGCATAGGTGGCCTGGCTTTTTGCATCTTCTTTTGGCTCTTCTTTCTCTGATGCTAGTTCCACTTCACTTTCGGGAATGAAATTCCTGATAATATTCTCATGCGAGGTTGGAGAAAGAAGTTCCCTCTTGCCGTAAGCTGCTATATCCACTCCGCGATAATCGATGTTCTTCAGTACTTCATACTCCTTTTGGCTCAAAGGTCCCATCTTGTCATCAAGCATGGTATATATCCCGAAGGTCGCATTAAGGGAGTCAAGAATAGACGATCTTTCGTAGAATATCCTTTCCTCCAGCAGAGGCCTTGTGTGGTCAATAAGGTCCTTTATCCCTTTGCTGATGTTGTAAACAGGGTCATGTCCTATGGATATCCACAAAAGTGATTCCATGAACTCTTCAAGGTAACCTTTCGGGGCAGGCCTTGTAAGAAGCATCTGGTATCTTATTCTCTCGAGGTCCGAACGGACCCCCCGGTAGTGTTGCATTATCCTGTACTCGACCCGGGCGTCCTCCAGAATGCCAAGTATCGTTCCCGCCAGTGCTTTGTTGGGAAACAGAGCTATGATCTCAGAAATATCAATAATACCTTCAGGTTGCAATCCTGCCAGATAAGTTCTTTTTTTTATGGTCGTATACCTTCTTCTGAGATCCGCTACCAGTCCGGCTGCCTCATCAAGTTCTATTTTATGGGAACTGAACTCTACATGACCGACCTCATGCATTATGCTTAGCTTGTATATCCTGAAGTTATCTTCAGGATCCCCGTATTTTTTGATCTTCGGTGTAAGGTAGATGTTCTTGCCTGCTATCACAGGATTAATAGAATCAGTTTCTTCC
Organism: Methanomethylovorans sp.; assembly: GCA_020854785.1. GTDB lineage: Archaea > Halobacteriota > Methanosarcinia > Methanosarcinales > Methanosarcinaceae > Methanomethylovorans. The sequence goes on along the minus strand of JAHFZE010000147.1, from coordinate 4,912 downwards.
TCCATCTGTAACATCTTTCGGGAAAGGATGTTGAAATCGATGCCTGACAATCCAAGTGCATAGTACCTGAGGATGCTTGCTATCTTATTAAGTTCGGCAGACCCTGTAAGCCCTTCAATGAATTCCTTTGAGCTCCTGGATCTCGGGGAAAAATAAGGTATTCCTAGGGATGGATCCTCTTCAAAGACAGCTAGGCCGTTCAGTGCCCACTCTTCCAGTTCACTGATATCCAGATCCTTTAAGATCGTAGCTGAATAAGAAAAATAATCCATTCCCATGTCCTTGTTCTGTTCAAATATCTTTATACCTATACCCACCCATTTCCTGATATCATCAGATCTTGTGTTCTGCATTGCTTCTGGAAGATTCTCAAAGAAAACTCCTGCAAGCTTCCGGTCTTTATCGAGCAGCATGCGGGCAGTTCTTAGCAGTTCGTCATGATATGTCGAGCTGTTTTTTTCCAGAGCACTGATAACGTTCTTGTAATATGCTATCCCAAAAACATGGCTTTCTTTTGAGAGTTCCTCTCCAATATGCATCCATTCATCGATTTTATCCTTTTTGAGGAATTTCAAAACCTGGGGTACATATTCAAGCTTCACTAAGGTCTGGACATCCTCCATACAAATTTTTGGAACTTGGGTTTCTACAACTTCGCCAAGTTCTTCTTCAGTGGGATCTGTCTGTTCGGCTGTATCTTTTGACAAGATGTCTCTTCACTCCAAGATAGCATTGCTTCTCTCATAGATCCTTTTCTGCAGGTCAAGATCCTTCTTGATAGCCTTTCTTTTTTTATCACGCAGTAATTTCTGTGTGATAAGATATTTTACCAAAATATCTTTTACATTAAACGCCTGTGGTAGACTAATAAACTTGTTCTTACTTCTTTATATCAACTTTGCAGGGATAATTTCAGGTCTATGAAGCTCATAATACGGAATTGGTACCTTTTAACCGATGTATTCTTAAATTATGACCTTGTTGTTCGCTTCTAACATCATATCCATCTACTGTAAGCATTCTGGAGCATTCTTCATAGAGTTCAAAAAAAGTTCCTGATAATTCAAAGCAGACGCATACGAGGTTCAGAGGATCACTAACTGGTTTTCCAAGGATCTAAGCAGTAATTAAACCATAGGAACCCATATTTAGATAAGGCAATTCATATAACATTGAATAGAATTATTACATCGTACTGACGTTGACAAATGAAATCCAAAGTTAAAAATTCTAACTATTCACATCAAAAATAAAACTCTTGAATAACACCGGTGGTAAAAGATGCTTAACAGTGAATTGGAACGCTTCATTCAGGAAGACCTTGGCCCATATGACCTTTCATGTACCCTTGTTCCGGAGAGGGAAGTGGAAGCTGCCATCTTAGCTAAGGAAGACTGTACTCTGGCAGGTATTGATGTTGCAATGTCTATTTTCAAATACTTTGGACTGCAGGCTATACCATCACATAGTGATGGTGATCAGATACGGGCCGGAGAAACAATAATCTCCCTAAGGGGTAATTCCGTATCGATGTTAAGAGCTGAAAGGCTCTCTTTAAATTTTCTGGGACATCTTAGTGGCATTGCCACTATGACAAACAGATGTGTACGGATCGTCAGGTCGTTCTCGGACACAAGGGTTGCCTGTACCCGTAAGACCATACCTGGGATGCGTAGTCTGGAAAAGCTGGCTGTGGTTGCAGGCGGGGGCGATACACACAGGTTCAGCCTGTCTGACTGCATCATGCTCAAGGACAACCACATCACATTAATGGGCTTTGAAGCAGCCATAAGCGAAGCAAAGAAAAGGGCCAGTTTCACCCAGAAGATCGAGGCAGAGGTAGAGACCATGGACGAAGCTTTATTGGTGGCCAGCCTAGGTGTGGATATGATCATGCTTGATAACATGAGCCCCGCAGAGGTATTGAGGACTGTCCACACCCTCAAAAAAGAAGGGTTAAGAGAACATGTGATCATTGAGGTCTCAGGTAATATTACCATTGAGAACCTTGAAGAATACGCAAAGACGGGTGTTGATGTGATCTCCATGGGTTCGCTTATCCATGCTGCAAGATGGATAGACCTTAGTATGACGTTCTCTGTATAATGTTGTTGGTATTTGCAGAGGAGACACCCTCATTTAATAAACTCATGAACTTACAGTACCCTGAAAAGTGAAATAGTGTAAACGATCTCTATAACACTGATAATTCATTTCATGTCCAGGGCGGTCTGATGACAGAGCAAAACAATATTATTGAGATAAGAAACCTTACCAAAGTCTATGGGGATAGTGTAGAAGTAAGAGCATTGGATGACCTGAGCCTGAACATTGAAAGTGGTGAGTTCCTGGCCATTATAGGGCCTTAAGGCTCTGGAAAAAGTACTCTGATGCATATGATAGTGATTCTTGATACTCCTACATCAGGTACCATTCTAATAGATGGTCAGGATGTGGCCTCCATGTCCGAGGATACAAGGTCACAGGCCAGGAATGCCATGTTAGGTTTCATTTTTCAATATCATCATTTACTTCCTGATTTTACTGCTCTTGAGAACGTGATGATGCCATTGCTTATAGCTGGAAAGAGCAAAAAACAGGCTCGAGAAATGGTTGAAGAACTGCTTAAGGAAGTGGAGTTGGAAGACCGGATGGTGCACAGGCCCACCCAACTTTCCGGCGGACAGAGCCAGCGGGTTGCCGTTGCAAGGGCTCTTGTTAACTATCCGATAATAGTTATAGGTGATGAACCGACAGGGGATCTTGATTTCAGGTCAAGCCAGATGATCTCTGATCTGCTTCGAAAGCTCAACAAGGAACGTAACCAGACTTTCATCCGGTTGACCCATGATGAGCAGATGGCAAAGAAGACGGACAGGATAGTAAGGCTTGTAGATGGCAGAGTATTTGAGTATAGAGATGCTTGAGCTTTGGCATGGAATATGCTACAGGTACTATTGGCAGGGTCTTCTGCCTGAGAGTTGATCATGGTGAAGATCTGATAGAGGCCTTACAGACCGTTTCAAGAAAAGAGAACATACGATCTGCTTTCTTCTTTCTGCTGGGGGCAATTGAAAAGGGAGATCTTGTGGCAGGTCCTAAAGAGGCTTGCGTGCCTCCTGATCCTATATGGGTCAAAATAGACACTCCTCATGAGATTATCTGCATAGGGAATATTTTTTACGAAGGAGAGGAACCCAAGGTGCATCTGCACTGCAGCATAGGCAGGGATGAACATGTCAGGACAGGTTGCCTGAGGAAGCAGAGTAAGGTATTTATGGTAAATGAAATATGCATTCTCGAAATATCAGGGATGATCGCAGCGCGGCTAAATGATAGTGTAAAAGGTTACTCTCCGATCACATTCAAACAGAATGTTTAATTAAGTGTGTTTTACTCTCATATATTTTTTAGATCTTTCAAATGCCTGAGAGTTTCTTCCATTTCTTTATTTTTCTGCTGGATCTCTGCTTCAAAAGTTTCAATTATTTCTCTCAGAGGAACTATTAGTTTATAGTACTTGACCGGTCTGCCTTTATCAGAGTTCTTTTTCTCATTGCGTTCTTCTATCCATCCTCTCTCGCGCAAAGGCCTCATGGCAACACTTACTTCGGGCTGCCTCATTCCGGATGCTTTTTCAATGTCATGTGAAGTTATCTCTTTTCCGCAGGCAAGGCAAGCAATAGAAATAGCTTCTGTTCTGCTGACTCCAAGGTTTTGCAACAATTCTATTATTTCTTTACTTTGCTCCCCCATGATTTCAGCAATTTCTATTTTCATAAAAGTATAATAATACTTACCAGTTTATATAATTTGTGTAAAGCTTTTCCGCCCTCTTTTTCCTCTCCAAAGAAACGCTAACAATAAACAATATATACACTAATGACCTTTTATGGGATAGAAGATGGAGGTGGAACAGGATGGTTTACATTGCTGATGAACGTAAGTACAAGATAGAAAAAGTACATGCTAGAGAGATCCTAGATTCACGAGGAAACCCCACGGTCGAAGTGGACGTTTATACTGGCTGCGGCTTTGGACGAGCCAGTGTTCCCTCGGGTGCTTCCACCGGTACCCATGAGGCTATTGAGTTGAGGGACAAGGAGGCAGACCGCTATGCGGGAAAAGGTGTTCTTGATGCTGTAGACAACGTGAACACCACTCTTGAAGGTGACCTAGTGGGAATGGATGTTCGCCACCAGCGCGGTATTGATGCCCTTATGATAGCCATGGATGGTACTGATAATAAGATGACCTTAGGTGCGAATGCTATTCTGGGCGTTTCAATGGCAGTTGCAAAGGCAGCTGCAGATTCCCTGAATCTCCCTCTGTACAGATATCTTGGAGGTACCAACGCACATACTCTTCCTGTTCCTACAATGAACGTAATAAATGGCGGTAAACATGCAGGTAATGACCTCGCGATCCAGGAATTCATGATCCAGCCAAAAGGTTCTGATACTTATGCTGAAGCCCTGAGGATGGGAGCTGAAACTTATCATGCTTTACGGAAGATACTTGAAGATAAATATGGTGCTTCAGCAACGAACGTTGGCTATGAGGGGGGGTATGCTCCACCATTGTCCATGACCACAGATGCCCTCGATGCTCTGATGAGCGCAATAGATGAGGCAGGTTATAGTGAATTAGATATCACTATTGGTATTGATGCTGCAGCATCTGAGTTCTTTGACGGGGAAGCATATTCTATCGATGGTAAGTTACTTGACGGCGGAGAACTTACTGATCTCTACCTTGAATTGATAGACAGCTATCCTATCATCTATATAGAGGATCCTTTCCATGAGGAAGCTTTCGAGGATTTTGCAAACCTTACATCTGAGGCATGGGAAACTCTCATTGTAGGTGATGATCTGTTCGTGACCAATACCAGCCGCCTTGCAAAAGGTAT
>JAHFZE010000120.1 GCA_020854785.1 Methanomethylovorans sp. | reverse complement strand
ATCGCGGTGCTGGCTTCGCTGCAGGTTGTGAATATTACTTACGGTAACTTCGTGCATCCGGACCTGATATGGTATCCGATGCTGGCGTCGGTGGTGTTCCTCTTCTTCAACTTCCGCAAGAGGGCGAGGTGCTTTGCGGGCGACGTGGGGAGCGTGGCCATCGCCTTCTGGATTGTGACGCTGTTGCTGTTGCTGATCGTGAAGACGGAGAACCTGATATGGCTGGGCTTCCTGATGGTGTATGGCGTGGATGCGGTGATGACAATCGTGCATCGCCTCTATTTGAAACAGAACATCATGGAGGCGCATCGGCTTCATTTTTACCAGATACTGGCAAACGAGAAAAGGATGCCACACAGGGTGGTGTCGGTGATCTACTTCACCGCTCAGCTGCTCTGCTCGGCGCTGATCGTGATGCTTTATCCTACGATGGGGTGGGGCATCTTCGTGATCCTGCTGCTGCTCTTGATGGGACTCTACTTGTTGAAATTTAGGATGATGGACGCTAAAAGGATTGCTGATGCTGATTGATGATCATTTACTGGATGTGGTGACGGAGCGGGCCAAGGCGAGTGAGCGGATGCGCATGAATTACAACCTGCACGACAGCCTGGAGGCGAAGGCACAGCGGTTGCTGAACGCGCTGGAGCCGGGCACGCTGCTGCCGATACACCGACACCGCCATACGGCGGAGACCTATATCGTGCTGCGGGGGGTCATCAAGGTATTGTTTTACGATGACAATAAGATGCTCACCGATGCGTTTATGGTAAGCCCTCAGGAGGGGAGTTATGGTGTTCATATCCCTGCCGGACAATGGCACACGCTGGAGGTGCTGGAGAGCGGCACCGTGATCTTCGAGGTGAAGGATGGGCCTTATATGCCGCTGGGGCCGGAAGATATCATCCTGTTATAGGAATGTTCATTCACACTATGCGAGAATCGGAAATTCTTTATAGAATTGAAGCAGGGATATAGTTTCTGTCCGTAGTTTGGAACGAACGAATTTCTTTATATCCTCATCCATTAATTCCCCTAAGCCATTCAACATACCCCGGTCACTCATGCTTTCGAGATGCCTGATACATTTCTGTATATAGTCGGCCAGTGGCATTGCCATACGTGTCTCAACAATATCTTTGAGTATCTGCATCAGAAAAAATTTATGTTTGTTGATATGAACCATTGGCGAACAGTTTTTTTACTTTTGCTGTAAGTGTTTTGGAATGATATTCCGGCAAAAGTTTGGTTATTAAATTTTTGTCCAGGGGAGTCAGGTTGTCGAAATAGTATTCCTTATCCAAATACAAAATGTCCAGAAAGGCACGTTCAGGTGTAGCAATGTTCACATTACCGGTTTGGATGATACCCTGCGTGACAATCAGGATCTCTCCCTTGATTTTTCGATAGGCATAAATGCGGCCTTCAATATCTACACTCCGGCTCAAATAGCTGACCACGGTTATCCGTTCATCATATTGAAAGACAACACCGGCCTTTTGCAGTACATGTTCAAGCGAGATATAAGATGGAGTATAAAGCGTACAGGCCAACTCTTCGGGTTTATATCCGGGTTTGGCGTAAATGCCCTTTCGCGGACGAAGCAGCTTCCCTTTGCGGACATAATAATTCAATCGCTCATTCAGCTTCTTAAATTCGCTCTCTCCGATGAGCATGGCAACATCGTTCAGCGAGAACACAGTTCGTGTATCGCTGAAAAAAGACAAAATCAAGTCGCTATTTCGAGAACTATTCATTGGATTAATTTCAATGTCCAGTTCACAAAACTATAAAATAACGCTGATTTGTCCAAATAATATGCGGAATAGATTTCCTATCTTTGTAATTATTCACCGATTAGAGACTTACCACGATGATCTTACCACACATTATTGAACGGATCATGGTTACCGCCTTTTATCCGAAAGGGGTGATCGGCTTAAACAGGCTAGATGAGGATGACCTCGAACAGATCCCCATCCTCAGGCAGGTTGTCTGCCTCTGCCGGTTTATCAGCGAGGAGAACGGTACCTTGAAGCTGACCAACACGGGTAACCTGCCGCTGAAAGTGGTCAGGGAGATGTACCTGACGGGTGTCCGCGAATGGTACTACACGAAGTATCCCGAAAAGAGGATCAGGGAGACCGACACGCGGTTCGTGATGATTGCACGCGACCTGGCAACGGTGTCGGGGATCATCCGAAAAAGGAATAATGCGCTTTTATTGACAAGGAAGGGGGAGAAGCTGCTCGCAGACCGGCAGTTGCTGCTGGAGACGCTGATCCGTGACTTCGTGCACCTGTTCGACCTGAGCCGATATGATGGCTATGAGTTCACACCGGGACTGGGCTTTCGGGATGCCGGACTTTCACTCCTGGTGTTCGACAGGGTGCGCAGACAGATGCCGGGGGAGTCGCCCTCGGACATGGATTACGCGAAGGGGTATTTCGACATGCGCCCCGATTTCTATGAGGGAATGCGGAGCATCGACTGTTACCTGTTCAGGACGTACCAGAACTTCATGGAGCTGTTTGGACTTGTAACCACCGACCAGAAATGGAACAGGGAGGAGAATCGGATGATCATGACTATCCAACCGACCTCGCTCTTCGACAGGATGATTTCCATCAGAGACGACTATGACCGGATTGGTGTGAGGATGAGTCCCCAGCTGAAGATCTACACGCTGAAGATCACCCTTACAGGCACCAATCCCCCGGTGTGGCGACGCGTACAGGTGCCTTCATCCATGCTGCTGAGCGATTTGCATTACCTGATCCAGTACACCATGGGATGGGAGAACGCGCACCTGCATGAGTTTGAGAAAGAGGAGGTTTGCTACACCGATGTGGTGGATGAGGAGCTGCCGTCCGTGCAATATGGTGGTATGATGATTGCAGACCTGCTGAAAGAGAGTGGCGACAGGATGATCT
>JAHFZE010000185.1 GCA_020854785.1 Methanomethylovorans sp. | reverse complement strand
TCGTATTCAAGTCCGGGGAACCTTGATCCGAAGAGTTTTCTGGAGATATCGCAACCTACAAGTAATGATCCGTCCTCGGTAATAATATCAGAGTCCAGGCATTTCCCTTTAAGTCCTGATGAAGAACATGGGAAAACGGTCCTTTCTCCTTCGAACTGCCTCAGATCCTTCATATTCTCGTTGAACCGTATGCTCAGGTCTCCAAATATACCGCTAGTCTCAAGTTTTCTGATCATCAGGCTGAGCCAGGAGGGTTCGGGTGGGACCACATCTACAATTTCAAGGTCGATTATTTCAGAGAGGTCCGGTTCGTGTACAAATGTAACGTGCCTGTCGAGCCCTGTAAAGATGACTGTATCTATATCTGCCTTACAAAGTTCTGAAGCTTTCTCTATAAGAAGCCGTCTATCTTTGATATTTAATAACTCATTGTATTTGATAACCTGTTTTCCGGAGGCTATAAGTTCGATCATTGTGACCTTTCTTAAAAGTTCCTCTCCAGTGTGTTCAACCCTATATACAGAATATTCTTTATCAATATCAGTGATCTGCTCTACTATTAAATACCGGCTTAAGAAATACACAGGTTCATCGTCTGCATCATCAGGGTGTATCCTGGTAACTCCCACGTACTTGTACTCTTCAGGGAATATCATTAAAACCTCTTTCTTTTCCCCATCATGGATCTGCGGTGGGCTACAAGTCCTCCATCATTGAGTATTTCAAGAAGGAAATCTGGCAGTTTATTGCCTGCATACTGTTTTCCATTCACTGTGACCTTCCCGTTTTCCAGGTCAACTTCGACCTCATCGCCTTCCTCGCACTGGACATCGGCTTCCATAAGCGGGAGGCCAACGTTTATGGCGTTGCGGAAGAATATCCTTCCGAAGGATCTGGCTACAACACAGGCCACTCCCGCAAATTTGAGCGCAAGGGCAGCCTGTTCCCTCGAAGAGCCGCATCCAAAGTTGTTACCGCCTACTACTATATCCCCAGGCTTTATATTTTTGGAAAAATCAGGGTCTATACCTTCCATTGCATGATCTGCGAACACCTGCATATCCGTAGTACGGAGATATTTTCCAGGTATTATTACATCTGTATCTATGTCGTCCCCAAAGACCCATGCTCTTCCTTTTATCATTTTTACACCTCTATGATACTACCCTGAAGTACGTCTTGTTCCCTGACCTTTACCTCTTCTACCACACTGCCATAACTGATCTGGTATGGCTGTGTAGGTGCTACATCAAATTGGGTCTGGCCGGTGATAGGTCCTTCTGTAGAGTATGGAACTGTGAACGAATATGTTCCGTTAGATGTCATTGTCTGCGAATATGTGAATGAGCGACCCAGGCTTGTACTGATCATCGTACTGAGGGTCACATTCTCACCAGCAGGTGCAGTTCCTGTGATCGTTGCTCCTTCTACATATTCGAATATCTTCACATAACCTGTGTTATCTTCTTTGATGTTCCCACCAAAAAGCACGTTGTACACGTTCTTATATCCAACTTCCTGACCCTGGGTGGTGGTGCCGGGGGATTCATGGACCATGCGGTAATGCTTCAGACCATTCCCGTCAAAAATATGCAATTTGGCTTCCATGGAATTATAGTAACGTTCACCAGGTACGGTCATTACTCCCTGGCCGGTCTGTACAGGTATGTAATAATTGTCTGTGTCCAGCGTCCATGCAGTCATGGCATAGAATTTCCCAGTGGCCATTTCAATATCAGAAACGATATATCTGGCTCCCATCTTATCCGGGTCCGGATGGATGGCTTCAAGGACTGCAGTGGCTTCTTCTTCCGAAGAGGCCGTAAAGAATGTGGATGCTCCTGGTAGGTTTTCTTCCTCTATACTATTTGTGCGTCCACCAATGCCTTGCTGGAAGGGGTTGGCATTTGGGATCCTGCGTCCTATTACCTGTATCCAGTGTCCGTAATCCCACCAGGACATAACTCCGTAGGCTGTTTCAGGGTATTGATACACCTCTCCGCTTGCGGGAGCTTCATATAGCTCATAAAAGTCCAGGCCCGGGTCTGGCGTATTAATTCTCATCCAGTCAAGAGCCTCCAGCCAGTAACCGTTAGGCCCTCCTGCGTACTGAGCCTGTTGTGTTGCCAGGCTGTAATTGGGGAGGATAAGTACGACAATAACTATTATCAATGATATGATGTGGATGGGTTTCAGCTTGTGAGTTGTTGTCTCTTTTGTTTTGCCGGCAGACTTTTCTTTAATTCTTTCAGTTGCCATCAGGTTGCTCAATTTAATATCTTTCCAGCCTGCCAGGTCAAGGAATTTTATCCCGAGATATGCGCTTAATATTGCTGCATTCACTGCATAGTAGTAGGAGAAACGGTTCTGTTGCAGCATTGCCCACAGTACCATGAATGTCCATACAATGAGAAATGTTTTTTCCTGAGTGTTCTTCTTTTTGGTGGCCTCATATGTCAATATCGCAAGTGCGATTATCGACACAAAACCCATGACCGCAAAGTAATAGTAGAAAGAGCCATCGAACAGATTGAGGGGTGCTGCTTCTCCAATTGTAAGAGCACCACCTGTTCTCTTGAAGAACCCAAATACGCCAATAAGCATCGTATATAGGGAGGGCGATAAGATCTTTGATGTTATTATGAGCGCTACAAGACCAGCTAATATGGTCAAAGGATAGACCTTCGGATTCAATTCTCGTTTTCGAATTTCGATTGAGAGGAATGTCAACAAGGGGAATGCCAGTATACCTCCAAGCAGTCCTCTCACGTGCATCGGTTTTGTATTTCCAACTGCAGGTACCATCAGCACCATCAGAAGTGTGACTGCAAAGATGATCAATCCTCCCACTGCCAGGTAGTCTGTGGTCCGGTTGTGCATGTGATCTATCACATGTTGCACTGTTATGTAGATCCCTATGATCAAACTGAAGAACAGAGCTCCTACCCACGTAAGTGTGTAGGCTCCCATAGAAATTCCTGTGAGGACGAAATAAGGCAATACAGGCCTTATGGTTTCAAAAGGTGCTTTTTTCAGGTTATCAAATGTTATGGGATGTTCTCTTGCAACCTTTAACGCCATGACCAGAAAAGCTGCTGTCATCGTGCTGAACAAAACTTCTGCAATATGGTGATCATTGAAGCCTATGATTGACCTTGAGAGTATCTGTCCAGGTGCAACTGCTATAAGTATAGCTGCCAGTAGTCCTATTCTCCTGTCAAATATCCATTTGGTAACGAAATATATGGCTATAACTACAAGTGCAGCTAAAAACGCAGGATAATATGCGCATACTGTGTGTATAAGTTCCTGGCTCGGATTTCCCAATCCTAATATCCATATAATTGTTGCAAGGGACCAATCGAACAGGGGTGCAAAGACCTGGGTAGTACCAAAAGGATATCTTGTGTAAGCATCATACCACAATACATGGGGATAATTGGACAGTATTGATTCGACATTCCTCAGATGGTACCATGGATCGTTCTCACTGAACCTTACAAAGTTCTCAGCAATAAAAACCTGTGCTTTTGGTATGGTTCTTATATAGAACGCTACAAGACATGAGATCAAGATCCCCAGTGCATAGGGGATACTCCCTTTAAGATCTCTTTTGACGGCTTCATCTTTGGTCATAGATTCAACTCTTTATCCGGCTCAATTTGAGATGGCAGACAGATGCTTATATTCAAGACAAATGATACTTGATACATTTAAGTTCATTTGCTATATAATATTGTTTGCAAGTTACTCAATTAATCGAATTATTTATTCAGGCTTTTCTAAGTTCAGATCATATCTTGCATCTTCTACTGCCTTCCATGAACCAGATGTCGGTATTACGAATGAGAAGTTCATTATCAATTGCGTGGTTACAAAAGATATCATCAATTCTCCAATTTTGGGTATTATCAACAATATCAATGATCCCAGATACAAGGGTTCTTTCAGAACAATTAAAGGGTAAAAAAAGACTAAAAAAAGAACGACCAATGGAGAAATAATATGTGTAAGAAGAGCGTAAGGATATATTATTTTGCCAAAACTTCCTTTTCCAAGAAGTCCAAGGTTGTTGATATAGACCTTTCTTAAACCGTTAATTCTTTTCATTTTCTGTATCGTACGTCCTTTCATGGTAAGTGGAACGCGTTCATATACCAGTGCGTTTTTATCATATACCACTCTGTATCCAAGTCTAATTATCTTATAAAGCATATCTGAGTCATCTGCGTATGCATTCGGATCGATCTTTATTTTATGTAATAGTTCTGTCCTGAAGCTCATTAGCGGACCATTGCACACAGAAACAGATGAGATTCTGCTTTCCCCCTGTCTCCACACATCAAAATAGGATCTATATGAATCTTCATGCGATTTTGACAACCTCGTTCTATCTGAAACAATTACGATCTTCCCAGTAGCTCCTCCTATTTTGGGAGTAGCGAAATTCTTTACGATCAGCGAAAGAGAATCCTCCTTTAATAGTGCATCTGCGTCAGTAATTACTGTTATTTCACTGCTGATCTGTGAAAATATCCAGTTCAACCCCCTGGCTTTTCCTTTTCCGCCTTCGTTTTTAACAACTTTGGCTTTCAGGGAGGTTTTACTGATAGCATCCTTTGAAACCTTTTCAGAGCTGTCCTTTGAGTAATCGTCTAATAATATGACTTCCAGTTTGTCTTTAGGATAATCGAGAAGAGCTGTGTTTTCAATTTTTTCCCTGATCACTTTTTCTTCGTTGTACATTGGTATTATCAATGTAACATTTGGCAGATTGTTATTTATGGGAAATTCTTCTTCTTTTCTGGAATAGATGTACATGATAAAAGTATACGAGGCAAAAAGAACAACTTCAAATAGTATGAAAAGTTGCCAGATAAACAAAAGATCGGCCATAGTTAGTGACATTGGTTATAACCTTTTATATTTATTCCACATTTCTGTTTTTGTAGTTAATTGTTAATTCAAAACAGAAGAAAGTTTCGTCAGGATATGTGCAATTTCCATTTGATTTTCCTTATCAGATACGCAAAGTTAAAAATTATTTTTGAAAGCCAGCTTTTTGCGAGGATCTGGGATTTCAATCTTTCGATCAGTGGATTTTTAAGATATTTTCCCTTGAAGGTTCCATGTCTTACTGATTCTGGTTTGTAATAAACATATTCATGCCCATAGGATTTTTGCCAGTATGCAAATTTTATGGCACCTGTTACTTCCATTGGTTCCAGCTTCTGATCAATAAGATCTATCAACTCCTGGCGATTTGTTGGTATATAGCATCCTTTAACGTCTTCATACATTGCTCTGCCGATAAGGATAGATGGCTTGCCCCAGAAAACACTTTCAATGCCCATGGTTGAGCCAAAGGTTATTATTTTTTCGCATGCATCCATCAGTTGATAAGAATCTATCTTTGAATCTGCCGGAATAATATTCAAATTTTGGGCATTTAATTCGTTCAATTCTCTGGTCTGGGTATTTTTCAAACCTTTTAAATTAGGATGTATCCTCACATAAAACATTATATTTTCATCAATATCAGAAGTTATCAGGTCTTTGAGAGCAGAAGTCTGATCTTTATACAATTGGTTTTTCCATCCTGTTATGGCTTCAAATTCGTCCTGGGATGAAATATAAAAGGCAATATTCCTTCTTGAGGGATCAAAACCATCTGGTAAATTTCCTTTTATCTGAGACTTAGTAAAAGAGTACCAGCTTTGATCCTTTCCACCTCTGCGTTCTTCAAACCACTTTGTAGCGATCTCTTTCTTTTTTGAATCGTCTGATTCATTATCCCAATTTCTTTGAATCTGCTTTTTCTGATATTCTATGTCATGGGGATATGTATTTTCTGTCAATGAATATCTGTTAAGGACGCCAGCCCTCTCATGAACGTATGTTTTTACTCCCATGGTCTGGGCAGCTCTTAATGCGGGTCTTAATGATGCATATCTCCCGTTAAAGAGATAGAATACATCTGGTTTTATATTTCCCAGGTGGTGCCTGATGGCATCATAAACTGCTACTGACATTAACAGGTTCTTTTTTACAAATGGTTTATATTGTGTCACATTTGGGTTAGGCTCCCTTACCATACTGATAAGTGAAGAAGCAACTGCCATCCCTACATCTATCCCTTCAACTTCAAAGCTCTTCAACTCTTCCATGGAAGAAAAATCAGGTATATCCAGTTCTCTCGTAAAATTATCCAAGGCAAGGTCATGCCTGTTCTTTTCCGGCAGGTCTATGATACTAATACCTTTATCCCTTCTTGACCTGCACAGGAAGCATCTGAGCTTAAGGTGGTTTGGATTTGGTTCGCAGGCTG
>JAHFZE010000282.1 GCA_020854785.1 Methanomethylovorans sp. | reverse complement strand
GTCCTGCAGGTCAAATCCTGCATCATGGTACAGATAGTCCGGGTACTGGTCCACCAGCAGGGTCATATTCTCGGTCCAGCTGTATTTGCTATGTGGCCAGCCCACCACTTCCATGGTATCGATCACACCCATCTCCTGTGCCAGCGCATTTGTTGCCATGGACAGAGCAGGATTGTTGAACAGCAGTTCAGACGGTGAAAGACCGCCCAGCAGGTCCGACAGTGCCGAACCCGCCTTTTTGGAGAAAGCATCGTTCACATATCCGTCTAAAGAATCCCGTACATTGGCATTGCTGTCCACAAGCTCCCGGATGGTCTTCTCATAAGCCTCGTTCCTTACTATCATGCGAGCTGCATCACTACAGGTGGTGAATTCGTTCCCACTGAAATGACCTGCAGCCTGTACATACCCCTCTCTTTCATTCTCCATTTGTAACGCCATGTTCTCTGCAGCTTCGCAGAAAAGGTCCGCAGGATTGCGGCCCAGGTTTTCCCCCATGAAAGATACCTTCCGGGAGGGACCTGTGTCATCCATCTCATGGAGCATGGAGAGCAATTCCTTTGTCATAAGAGCTGGAAGCCACGCAGGTACATCACATGTAACGGTGCGTCTTGGCATATTAGTACCATCACCATACATCCCATATGTTCTTTCGATCTGCCCTATATCCACATAAGCCTCCCTGTACTTATCAGCAGCATCGCTGCAGCAGGTATCTGTGAGTTCTATCCCATCAACAATTATTGTGGTGTCACTGAGATGATTTTCAATTGCCTGTGAGTATGTTTCAAGACCTTCATAGGTATTGGTCCTGAAACATTTGTGATAAACGATAGTAATGTTCTCGCTCTCAGGTTCATTATGTGTCTGCTGCACATGATCATACATATCCAGTCCTACATCTTCATATCCGCTGTCGATCACGCCTGTGCATGTATATGCATAACCATAGTCCAGGTCCCACCGGGAAAAGATATCGAATTCCACAATGTATTCCACATCCCAGTCAAAAGAGTGGGATTCACTGTTAAGGAAGCCACCTTCCCGCTCCATGTTCAGTAGCCTGTCGTTGCCTGCATAGTGCATCACAGGCGTGACCTTAAGGTTCTCCAGCGAGGTGGATCGATGTCTGAGCCTGGCATCTGTAATGTGCCAGTTGGCGATGTCCAGATCTGCAATGGGACTGGGTTTAGTTATTCTTTCACTGTAAGTTATTCTGCTTCTGTTCTCGAACACATATCCAGGCACAACAGCCCCGCCATGCCATAAGGACACAAGATATTCCGCATCCCAGATGAGGTGGTAGTAAGAAAAGCTCTTGACCAGACGTACACTGGCAGGATCGAAATGAGTTTCAACCCGTGCATCCCGAACCTCAGGCTGGTCATTTACACCATTTCTTATTATTTCCGGCATTATCTCGGCACTGTATATTTTGCGGGTCAGATCATGTATGAGGTCCGGACCTTCGGGACTCCACATCCGGTCATTGAATATCCAGCCGTTCTGTACACCTGCCGTATAGTTGGAAACTGCCAGGGTAACAGAGGTATTATCCTCAACTGAGTGCAGACTGGTACCTGCGTCCTGCATAGAACCATCCATGCCTTTTTGAACGTTCATACTAAAAGAGCCGTTCTTCGCAAGATCAGCATAGACAATGGATAGATTGCCTTTCTGCAGATCATAGTCCGAAGTATCTCTTTTCACATCAGAGTACATGGTCTTTCCATTATAGTAGCCTGTGTACATCAAGGACCAGGGATCCACTGCATCAAAAACACGTTTCTGGGCATACACTGTACCCGTGTTCACAGCACCTGCGATGGAAGGGCCTGTCAGGATGTTCAATGGCCCTCCTGCATAGTGCTGCCAGGGACCATAGATAAAGGAACGCACATTGGACAGCCCAAGTACAATGTCCGGCGATACACCAGTATTGAGTTCTCGTTCGTATTCTGCAGTAAGCTGTGCAAGCAGGGGCTCCCTAGAGTCCACAGGTGTGAAAATATCCATGCTTCCATTTACCACTATGCCTGTGTCTACATCAGTAAGCGTGTAGTTAAGATGTTTTACCGTGAGGGTATAATGGATGATGTAATCCTCATGTTCCTGTGCCATACTTCTGTTCAGGGTTCCGTTCACTTTATCGATAATGATCTGTTCGGGAGTTATGTCCTCGTTGATATCAAGTACATATCTGCCTGTTCTATGAACACCGTCCCTGTAGTTGTTCTCCATGAGCTCATTGAAACGTGCTGCAACAATATCTTTGATGGGATTGGCACCCACATGGAACCAATCTGTGGACTGCACATCATTTCCAACTTTCAGTATAACGTACCCGAACCCGTATGATGCATCTGCGGGGATCCTCATTTCCTGTATGAAAGAGGAACTGCCCCATAAGCGATGGGATCCGTTGTAGTTGAAGCTCATATTGAAACTGCCGCTGTCATCATATACCGTGAGCACCCTGTCCTGATTGCTGACAAAAGAAAGCAAGGCTCCCAGGACATTAGAGGGGAGTTGCACTTCTACCTTTAATAGATCTCCCCGTTCCAGGTCTTTGTTCAAGGGGCGGGCCGCAAAGCCTGCATTGCTCCAGGCTTCCACGGAAGCAGAACCCGGCTGGATGACTGGATGCTCACCCTGCCACTCTAAAGCCTCCATGCCTGCATAGTTAAGACACCTCGCTATATCAGCACATGCCATGTTAAGGATATCATGTTGCGGGTCCGATGCATCAGTGGAATATACCATCTCTGCAAGCTGGTAATCCATGCGTGTGAGATCCACGGCTGTCAGCAATGAGAACAGCAGGATGAATATACCTATAAGCGCAAAGGGAATGTACGCATCAGTATTATTTATGAGTGCATTTATTCCCTTTTTCTGCTTTTCGGCCATGGTGCTGTCCTGTGTAACTTTTTTGCCAAGTCTATTACAGTATAATTATTTAAATATTGTGGCCTTCTTTGTTCTGAAGAACTTCCTATCTAAGAAGGAGTACTATCCCAGAAAGTCAATAGAGGTAGAAGAAGAAGACCAATAAAATAAGGAAGCATGTGGATACCACCCATACACAATTATATAAGTTGCGCCCTATTTTAGGCATCATGATCATCGGTGTACTGGGACCCAAAGGATCTTATTCGGACAATGCCGCCAACCTGTGGCTCAGTAAGGCACACACTGTTCCACCCTTGAAGGCCACATCCCTGAAATATTGCGACGATATCATCGATACATTCAATGCTGTGATCCTCGGAAAAGCTGATCTTGGCATAGTCCCTGTGGAGAACTCAATCGAAGGCTCGGTGGGCGTTACCCTGGACCTGCTCATGGAACACGACATCCATATAATCGGAGAGGTCGTTGTGCCCATTGAGCATTGTTTGCTTTCCAGGGGAAATATAGAGGATATAAGGGTCATACTTTCCCACCCCCAGGCACTGGGACAGTGCAGACAGTTCATACGGAACCATTTTCCTCATGCAGAGATACGCACAACAGGCAGTACTTCCCATGCAGCCAAACTTGCCACTGAGTTCGAGGAGATGGCAGCCATCGCATCCAGAGAATCGGCAGGCATGTACGGCCTTAACGTACTGCTCTGCAATATACAGGATTGCAATAACAATCATACCCGTTTCATCGTATTCAGGAAAAAGCAGAAAGATGACGATCTTGCCTGGAAGACTATCAACGGAGGTGTATCCGAACCCTACGACACAGTAAAGAGCGGTCTTCCTTACAGAACATCTATCATAGTTTATCTTGACAGGGACAGGCCCGGAGCATTGTATGACCTGTTGGGAGAATTCGCCATCAGAAAGATAAATCTCACCCGCATTGAATCCAGGCCTTCAAAACGCATCCTGGGAGATTATGTGTTTTACATAGACTTCGCAGGAAATATAAGCGATACTATTATAAAAGATGCTTTAAATAGCATTCTGCCGAAAGCAGGGATGATGAAAGTGCTTGGCTCCTATGAGATGATGTAAACTAACATAGGGGACATTGGTATACAGGACAAGTGCATTGCCATGAAGGTCGAAGACTTCATAAGGAATATAGATACAGCCATTACAAAATACAGGCGTTTATATAAGCTGCTTGATGTAATTTCCATAACATTCCTATCGTATGCCATTTTACTGATCACTAATATGGAAATGGTCTTCGAGATGTTCCCTCCACTTGAAGTCTATTCCAATGCATCGATAAGTTTTCTTGGTGCAAGCTTTTCGTATCCTAAGATCTTCTTGTTCCTTCTGTCACTGGCCTTCGGACTTTTGCTGACCTTCATATTACATATAAGGGATGACAAAAGAGGTACAATAGACATTGTTGAAGAAAAATACCCGGTGCTGCGCGAGAGGCTCAGTACTGCGTACGATAACCGTGAAGTTGATAATATCATAGTTGCAGACCTCCAGGAAAATGTGACACGGGCTTCCACCAATGTGATCCCTGCCACCTTCTTCAACAAGAAAAGGATGTATATTGGCTTCTTCTCTTTGCTGATTGCTATTTCTTTACTTACGTATGTTAGCGTTAGTGAATATCGTATATCTTCCACACCTCAGGATCTCAAAGATCTCTTAGACCCCTTCTTACCTGAAGACGAAGGTGATGGCTCTGATCTGGCAGTAATGGAAGAAATTTCAGGTGATCCGGGAAACCAATCCACAGAAGATCTTTTAGGTGAACCTGCAGTTGTGATCGTTGAAGGAAAGCAGGTCGATCTGACCCTCCCACCTGGCACGGGCACAGGCTTTACACAGGGAAATCAGACCAATAGCACACCCGATGGCTTCACTCCATCGTCAGCATACGATATAAGTGTAATATCCTCGTCCATCTATTCCGAAAGACTGCCGGAAGGATATGAAAGCATCATCAGACAGTACTTTGAGCAAATGGCAGGAAAATAATGGCAGACAGAACCTTACTATTGATCCGTGAATGTAAAGGAGACCAGAGATGAACTCCAGTGAAATGAGCGCAGGAAATCTGTCCCAGACATACCGGCTTGCAAGCGAGATGTTCAACGCATTGTTCGCTGAGATCGGTAAGGTCATTGTAGGACAGCAAGAATATGTGGAACAGATGATCATAGCTATGCTCTGCAATGGGCATGCTCTGGTGGAGAGCAACCCCGGTCTTGGGAAGACATTGACCATTTCTACGATAGCAAAGGTCATGGACCTGCGCTTTAGCAGGATCCAGTGTACACCGGACCTGATGCCTGCGGACATCACAGGAACTAACATCATCGAGGAACACGGTGGTGTCAAGTCGTTCAAGTTCCAGGCAGGGCCTGTCTTTGCCAACATAGTGCTGGCAGATGAGATCAACCGTGCCTCTCCCAAGACACAATCCGCAATGTTGGAGGCCATGCAGGAAAAACAGATCACTGTAGCCAATGACACTTACCTGCTCGACAAGCCGTTCTTTATCCTGGCCACACAGAACCCCATTGAGATGGAAGGTACATTCCCGCTGCCTGAGGCACAACTGGACAGGTTCCTGCTGAAGATATTGCTGGACTATCCTACATTCGAGCAGGAGCTCAGCATTGTGGACAGGTACACTAAAATGGACACCCCGCAGGTCAGAAAAATTATGAACAAGAGCACATTGCTTGACCTGCAGAAGCTAACTACCGAAGTGCCGATCTCCGATCAGTTAAAATCCAGGGCAGTGAAGATAGTGCTGGCTACACGACAGAACAGCGAGCATATCGAATACGGTGCATCTCCCAGAGCGTCTATAGGTCTTATACTGACCGCAAAGGCACGTGCTCTGATCAAAGGTCGGAACTATGTCAGCGAAGAGGATATAGAGGCAATGGCCTATCCGATACTTCGCCACAGGATAGGTCTCTCTTTCGAATCTGAGAGGCGCGGTATCACTGCAGACCAGATGATCAAGGGAATACTTGCACAGGTCAAATAAAAATCAGGCAGGACATGAACCCCGGCAAACACACTATAAATGCGGATTTTTTTCGGCAGCTTGACCGTTTCTCTTTCATGGTGAACAAAAGAGTGTCCAGCGTATATGCCGGCAGCCGCCGTTCTATCAACAGCGGTAAAGGTATTGATACCGTAGGGTTCAGGGAATACTATCCTGGGGACGAGCCCAGGTCCATTGACTGGAAGGTCTACGCCAGATCGGAAAAACTGTATGTGAGACAGTTCGAAGAGGACAAGTCCCTCACAGCACATATACTGCTGGATGCCAGCAAGAGCATGGACTATCCTGATAAAGATACCAGCAAATTCGAATATGGCCTGATGCTTGCCATGGGCTTTGCATACATGGTGACAAAGGATAATGACAAGTTCGCCATTTCCACCTTTTCTGAAGATGTGGACATATCCCAGGCACGCAGGGGAAAGAAACATCTGTTCCAGACACTTGAAAGACTTGAGACCACAAAGCTACAGGGTAAGACAGACATACATGAATGCATTGTCAGTTACAGCCGTGTGATCCATTCCCGGTCGCTTGTGATCATCATATCCGATTTCATGGATGACCTGGATGCCATACGATCTGCAATATATCGTTTTTCTGACCATGACCTCATCCTTATACAGGTGCTGGACAGGACAGAAGCTCAGCTTCAGGTACACGGTCATACAAAGTTCATGGACCTGGAAACAGAGAAGGATCTAAAGACCTACGTAAGCGACAGCTTCAAGGAAAACTATCAGCGCAAATTGATGGAGCACATGAACAGCATCAAGGACACGTGCTACCACGTAGGAGCAGAGTACTATGTATTCACTACGGATGTGCCCATCTTTGAAGCTTTCCTCTATACCATAGACAGGAGACACGGACATGGCCTTTGAGACACCCCTGGCTCTGCTGGCACTGGCAAGCATCATTCCTCTGATCATTCTTTATCTGCTAAGGCCAAAACCTCTTATGGTGAGGATACCATCAGTGATGTTCCTCATGCAGGTGGAAGAAAAGAAGCGCTTCTTCACTTCCATTACAAAACTTATCAAGGACCCTTTGTTCCTTATACAGCTACTGGTGCTCATTCTGTTAGCCCTGGCGGCTGCAGCTCCTTACATTACTACCAATGAACCTCTGAGCGATGAGCATACAGTGCTGATAATGGACATGTCTGCAAGTATGCAGACCGGG
>JAHFZE010000290.1 GCA_020854785.1 Methanomethylovorans sp. | reverse complement strand
TCTTTTAGTTTCAGGTGACTGCCTTCGATCTCATATTCAAACCAGGGGGTTGGCTTTGGTGTCAATCCAACCACGCGCAAACAGTGATGTTCGCCACTTGCACGGATCTCTATCATACCATCAAAAAGCTGCTGAAGGGTAGTTATTGTTTGTGGATCATGCATTCCATCCTCTACGACGTATATTCCCAACCCACCTGCCGCTTTCATTCTTCCGGTGAACACATGAAGGAATTTGAACACTGTCTGGAGGTTTGAATACATCAGGATCGTTGAAAGGGAGTTGATACAAAGTCTGTTCTGAGGTACTTTTTTTTTCATTACGAAGTCCTCAAAGAACTGGCTGATCTTAACTCCAATGCCTGTTAGGTCCACCGGGCTTGATGCACGTTTAATCCTTTCGGTCTCCGGAGCACCCATCCCAAGGGTCTTTGTAACGCAATCAACTACGCCTATATTCGCTTCAGATAAATCTATTCCATTACGGTCGAACCATTCGAAGAACCTCTCACCTGGTTCTCTGGTGGATACGATTATGGATGAATTACCATCGATAAAGCCGCTGTAAACTATCAGGTTAAGGAGTTCATCTTTAGAACTCATAGGGGGACCTATCATCATAATATTGGTTCCCTCCCTGATCTCACCAAGGATCTCATCCAGCTCTTTGATGCCTAATGAATATCCTGTCATGCACAACCTTCTGAGCGATTATATTTATTATTTGTCCTTCTATTATCTTTTTACTTGTCAAATTGTTGCCATGTTTAATATCTTTACTGGTATATAACAGGTATTATAGGAAGTTCCTTTTATGCTACCCTTCTAACATGCTTTAATATATGGCCTGCTTCAGGCAGGATTACTTCAGAAAACGCAAGGTCCACTGCGTTTGGTGATCCAGGAAGGCAAAATATCACTTTTTTTTCTACTACACCAGCACAAGCCCTTGTAAGGACTACAGAGCTACCTATTTGCCCGATACTAAGATATCTGAAGTATTCTCCAAAACCATGTATTTCCTTATGGAACAGAGGAGATATGGCTTCTATGGTCACATCGTCAGGACTTAACCCAGTGCCTCCACTGGTCACTATCACATCCACATCTTCATCTATCATATGAGAGATCAGATCCCGGATGGATGCAATGTCATCGGGAACCAATGAATATGATACGATCTCATGTCCTTTCTCTCTTACCAGGGTGTACATTCGACCCCCTGACAGGTCTTCAGCTTCTTGAGGGGATCTTGCGGGACCATATTTCTCGAACCGTGATGTTGAAACGGTTATCAGCGCAAATCGTATATTTCCCTTTATACCTATTTTGTGGGATCGTGGAGTTGAGGATTGCATAATAGTGTTTATTGTAGGCATAATCTATATGAATCGCTCGATTCGCGGCAGGATACATGGATACTGAGGAATAAGGCTTATAAACCCCAAGGTAGTAATGAAAGAGCCTCTACTCTAAGGAATTTATCAGAGGACTCAACAGATTCAAATACCTACATTATCTATAAGGACGCAGATTCTATTCTGAGGACTTATTCATAACTTAAAGGAGATTTTATTCATGGTAAGAAAGCCAGCAAGTATGTACAGGAACGTCAGACAACGTTCATTCACCCGCAGGAAATACATGGGTGGTGTTCCGGGAAGCCAGGTCATTCACTACGACATGGGTAGCAAAACTGAAGATTTCCCCGTAAAGCTCTCTCTCATTGTCAAAGAGAGATGTCAGATCAGGCATACTGCTCTTGAAGCTGCCCGTATCACTGCTAACAGGGCCATAATGAATGCAGCCGGACGTACAGGTTACCATCTGAAGCTGCGGGTATATCCTCATGAGGTTCTAAGGGAGAACAAGCAGGCAACAGGTGCAGGTGCAGACCGTGTATCAAGCGGTATGAGAGGCGCCTACGGAAAGAATGTAGGAACTGCTGCCAGAGTGTCTGCCGGTCAGAAGATATTTACAATATCTGTTAACAAAGAGAATTATGTTATCGCCAAAGATGCGCTGAGGCGTGCCGGTCAGAAACTCCCCACCCCTGTGAGGATAGTCGTTGACCAGGGACTGGAACTTGTACAGTAAATCTTTATACCCGCTGTTCCAGAGGTACTAGTCATGGATAACTATGAGAAGTTGCTTGACCGCGCGTTGGCCGACCTGCCAGACATGGAAACCACTGGTGAACGTTTTGTGGTCCCTGAACCCCGGGTACTTGTTGAAGGAAAAACTACCATCCTTGACAATTTTGGCAACATAGCGGATGTGTTCAACAGGGACCCGGACCACTTGATGAAGTACCTGACCCGGGAACTCGGTACGGCAGGCAAAATAGAGGGAAGCAGAGCTGTATTTCAGGGCCGCTTCACTAAAGAGATGCTAAAATCCAACATAGATGCATATGTTGAAGAATATGTCATCTGTTCTGAATGTGGTCGTCCGGATACACAGCTTGTTAAAGTAGATAGGGTACTGATGCTCAGATGCTCGGCGTGTGGTGGACACAGACCAGTCAAAAAGAGACGTGCTGTGGCTCAGGCTCCGAAAGATGAGATCGAAGAAGGAAAGGAATATGAACTGATGATAGATTCCGTCGGTTCAAAAGGTGATGGGATAGCTAAACTATCCAAGTATACTATATTCGTTCCTAACACCTCTAAAGGACAAACAGTTAAAGCCAGGATCAAGAGGATCAGCGGTAATCTTGCTTTTGCAGAAAGGGTTTAAAGGGCAATAGACAGGCATGCGGGAATAGTAGATTATATAGCATGAAATATAATTTACTATCCAATAATGCTTGAAGGTCCTTTTATGAGAGTGCCTACAGGAATACCCGGTTTTGATGAATTGATAGAAGGCGGTTTTATCGAAGATGATGTGATCCTGCTCACCGGGGGCCCGGGTGCAGGCAAATCTACCTTCGGTATACAATATCTTTATGAGGGTGTTACCAGGTACAATGAGCCTGGTGTTTATGTCACTTTTGATGAATCCCCTGCGAGGATAATGCGCAATATGTGGCGGCATAACTGGGATCTTGAAAGGCTGATCAAGGAGAACAAGCTAAGGATAATCCGGGCTGATCCACTCAAGTATAGCAGATACATAAAACGTTCAATGGTCAATGAAAGGGCAGATGCTGAGGAAATGACACTTGAAGGTGTCCTAAACCAGATCTATCAGAATGTACAGAAAATAGGTGCAAAACGGCTATTCATTGATTCGCTCACAACGTTGAAGATCTCACGGGATCCGGTTGACATCAGATTTATTTTACTGGAGTTTATAAAAAACATAGAAGGTCTTTACTGCACAACCCTTATCTCAAGTGAAAACAAATCTGGGTCAGATACTTTTAATGTGGAGGAGTATCTTGCAGAGGGCGTGATATCTCTTAATGTATCCAGGATCGGGGGTGAAAAAATGCGCTCCATAGAGATCCTTAAGATGCGAGGTGTCAAACATGATGAATCCATCCATCCTTATATGATCACAGATTCAGGGATAGTTATTGATCCTCACGGCTCTCTACTGGGTCAGAAAGCAGATGTTTTCCGCACCACTCCTCAAAAAAAGGAGCATATCGATGAATTCCGCTGAATATTCCATAGAAGGTCCTGAAAATGATATTACTCTTGTTTCTATCCCGGGACTCACCATTAGATTACATAAGAACGAGGAGTATCTCAAATTTGAAGCAAAAGGAGGGCTCAAAAGGGCATGCACTCCTTTTTTGGACATGATCAACTCTCGTCTTAAGGATGAAAAGCCTGCTCTTGTAACGGAAGACTATATTGTTGCTTCTACCTGGCTTCCCCCTATTCCAAGTAAAGTTTTTAACAGATTGTTGCTTGCTGAGATCCAGACCGCACTTGGCAGATATGTACCAGAGACTGTATCTTTTGAGATCACACGCAAATGTAAATGTCAGTGTGCGCATTGCGTAATAAGTGGCGGAGAAGGCGAACTTGATACTTCCTCCGTGAAAAAGGTCATTGATGAAGCACTGGACATGGGGGCTTTCGTAATCACTTTTACGGAAGGGGATCCCATGCTTCGGGAAGATATATTCGAACTGATCGAGTACGTTGATAAAGAGCGTGCCATCGTCAATATGTATACGCCGGGTACTGAGATGACCCCGGAGGCAGCAAGAAGGCTCAAAGAAGCCGGCCTGTATAATCTACTGATAAGTATATATTCCACAGAACCACGAAAGCATGACGATGTCCGCAGGCTTGAAGGTGCTTTTGAAAAAGCTACCTCTGCTATTAGAATGGGACTCGAGGCCGGGCTGCTTGTAACAATGTGTACACACGTTTCTCCAAGGAACATTGATGAACTGCCTGCGATGTATGAAATGGCAATATCTTTGGGCGTACATGAATTTTCTTTGTGGGAGGGCATCCCCAAGAAACCGGAAGATCCGATACTTTCCGATCTGCAGCGTAAAGAGATCCTGGACATGTATCAGCGTATCAACTCCTCAAAGGGTGGCCCGCGCATATTCGCAAACACATACTTTGAAGGCCGTATGCTGGGGTGTATGGCAGGCCAGC
>JAHFZE010000131.1 GCA_020854785.1 Methanomethylovorans sp. | reverse complement strand
ATGGTGGTAAGGGTTTCCACCAGTACCTGGGTAAGTGCAAGGTCCGGAGCCGACAGGTATATGAAAAGTAAGCCTACGAGATACCCAAGAGCTGAAAGGGAGATCACTGCCGGCAAATATTTGGGCAACACTGCTGCTCCCACAGCAGCCACTATCATGAAGAAGAATACAAGCAACTCATATGGCTCCAGGTTAAAGTTCAATGTCGGTGCAAAGCCCCCTGCAAGTTTTAGGAACGGTATGGCAAATAATACGACCATCAGGACAAGGAGTGCAACCACATATTTTTTGACCGGACCGGGCTGCATGAAGGAAGAGAAACCTTTCAGAGTGTCCCTTGCGTTATTCACAAGGCCATCGTATACGTAATTAACACTGATCATCGGATATTTACGGTTAAAACTGTTCTGCCATTCTGCTATATGGTCATATTTTGTGTATATTGCAATGCCCAGCAAGAATGTCACTACTGTCATTGCAAGAGGAACTGTCAGCCCATGCCAGAGCTTTACATGCAAATGCTGGGCTTCCATCAATATTGAAGATGCTGTAGGTTCGATGAGATTGTGTACGGCTATGGATGGTACGAGCCCGAAGATGATTATAAGGCCGGCAAGGAAAGCTGCCGGAAGGATCATGACCAACGAAGGATCATGAATATGGGAAGGTATGCCTTTGTCAGGACGCTTGCCCAGGAAAATAGCTGCTATGAACTTAATGGAATAGGCAAAAGTGAATACTCCGCCGACCACTGCAATCGCAGGGATGATGAAAGTAAAAGGACTTCCCAGAGCATGTCCCATCTCAATGGAAGACTCATAGAACATTTCCTTGCTCAAAAAACCATTCAGTGGTGGCACCCCAGCCATCGAAAGGGCACCTATCGTCGCAATAATGAACGTAATAGGCATTTCATGCCTTAATCCTCCAAGCCGTGTGATATCTCGGGTAGCAGCTTCATGTGCAACGATGCCTGCCACAAGGAACAGACATGCTTTGAAAGTTGCATGGTTAAGCAGGTGGAAGGTTGCAGCAGCAACTCCTATGCCTGGCTCCTGATATGTAGTATAGCCATACATTGTCATTATATATGCCAGCTGGCTGATGGTAGAGTATGCAAGCAGGGCTTTAATATCGGTCTGCCTGAAAGCCAGGAACCCGGCTACCAGCATGGTGATCATTCCTGTTCCGCTAACAAGTATGAACCAGGCTTCTGTTCCGGAGAATATTGGATGTATCCTGGCGACCAGATAGATACCGGCTTTTACCATGGTGGCCGAGTGCAGAAAGGCACTTACAGGAGTTGGTGCTTCCATTGCATTGGGAAGCCATATATAGAAAGGACCCTGGGCGGATTTTGATGCCGCCCCGATAAATATCAATATAAGAGCTCCAAGGAACAATTCGTGACCTTGAACCATTGATATCAGTGTTTCGTTCTGCAAGATGGTGGGTATATCAAAAGTGCCTGTAATAGCACGCAACACGATGAAACCCGCAAGCATGAAAAGTCCACCTGCAGCTGTCACTAACAAAGATTTTGTCGCACCGTATACGGACTGAGGTTTGTTCCGCCAGTAACCGATGAGCATGAAAGATGTGATACTTGTAAGCTCCCAGAAGATAAAGAGCATGATCGTATTAGCGGCGAATACCATTCCCAGCATGGAACCCATGAACAGTAGAAGCCATTGGTAGTACCTTGGCAGATCTTCCTTGTGACCCATGTACCCATTCGAGTAGAACATAATGATTATGCCTATACCCGTGATAATCAAACCGAAGAGAACGCTCAGGCCATCCACATATATGCTGTATTCCACCCCCATTGAGGGAAGCCACCCCACAGATGCCTGAAAGTTTTCCCCATGCATCACATGAGGAGAGACACTGATGACCATCAGAAAGCTTATGAAAGCAATGAGTGTAGCAAACCAGCCAACCCTGTATTTGATCAACTTCTCTACTGCCGGTACGGCAGCAGCCAGTAAGAATGGCAGGAACACAGCCAATGTTATCAATGTGAATGGGTCCATGCCTACCCCCATTATTCTACCAATATATAATTGTTTTTAATGATGGATTTGCAGTATATATAAGAAAATAATTTTCATAAGTTCCTGCCAGAGAAAATATGCCCGTAGTCCCCTAAAAGTTTGTGGCCGGCAAAAGAACCATTATATAAGTGGAACGGTTTATTCGACATGCACCAGCACTGTCTTATCAGAGTTTAAGATCTTTAGGACCACTTCCAATACTCCATTGCGGTAAGTGGCTGTTGCACTTTCAGGATCAACTTTTGTCGAAAGTGAGATCTGTTCTGCATACTTACGTCCGCCGTGAGATGCTTTGAGATCCAGAGAACTATCCGTTGCTTTGAGAATGATCTCTCCAGTAGAGATCCCCGGAAGTTCGGCGGTGATATATATTTTACCATCCTTTTCTACTATATCCACCAAAGGCTTGCGTTTCTGGACAAGTGAACTGCCCTCTCCAAATACTTCGGTTGCATTCTCCAAGGGCAAGCTGCCAAACTCCCTGATCCGGGTTTCATCTTCTGGAGCACCGACAACAGAAAAACCATATACCAAAGGTACAGGCAGTCTGTCGAAACCGGGACCCATGTTTTCTATCATTTTATCTATCAGATGCTCTATATGAACGAAATAACCTGGGCCAAAGAATCCTTCGAAAGAACCCTTAGTTTTTATTTTATCCTTTTTTTTTCCTTTATCTGCCATTTCATAACACCGGGTTTGAAAAGT
>JAHFZE010000281.1 GCA_020854785.1 Methanomethylovorans sp. | reverse complement strand
CTACATGCAGAAGAAATTGCTCAAAAGAAGAGAAGTCGCATTCAGTGAGTTCCTGTACAAGCTTTCGGAACTCATGCGCGGCGGCATAGACCCTGTCAAGGGCGTGGTCACTCTTTCAAGGACCACGGACCTGGGAGCTATCGCACCCAATGTGCAGGAGGCAGCATCCGCCATGCTGCTGGGCAGTTCCTTTGAGGACGCCATGCACCGTATGGCAAGGTCCATCAACAGTAAGCTTGTGTCAAAGTACATCAACATCGTAGTGCAGGCAGCATATACCGGAGGTAATGTTGCAGACCTGCTGTTCAGGACTTCGGAAGACATGCGTGCGGTCATCGCCATCGAGAAGGACAAAGAGGCGAACCTCAAGCAATACATCGTCATTTTCTATCTGGCACAGGGTATCATTGTAGCACTCACATACATCCTTTCCACCTCCCTGCTGCCTCTTATCCAGGGTGTGGGGCTGGAGATGCTGGGAGGAGGTAACGGGCTTTCTGAGATCAACTTCGAGCGTGGTTTCTTTCATATGATAGTCCTCAATGCTCTGTTTGGAGGCCTGATCGTGGGCATGATCACCGAAGGTGAGATCAAGCACGGGATGAAGCATTCCGCAGTACTTGTCACTTTAAGTTACATCGCCTGTGTTACCTTGATATTGCCTGCAGGCAGCGGTGCCATATATACCATCAGCCTTGTGTCCGGAGATAGCCAGCAGGCTTTAGGCGGTCTTCCCCTGCAGCAGCCCCTCGTGTTCAATGTGACCGATGTGTCCGGAAACCCTGCACCTGGCGTGTATGTGCAGCTGACCATCTCCCCATCGGGCATCGTGTCAAGTGCCATGACCGCAAAAGATGGTACACTGACAGTCACTCCCACGGTAGGGGAAGGATCAGGCACATATATCGTAACAGCGACCGCAGGCCAAAGCTCGGCTACAGCGAGCATAGAAGTTGCAGGAGGATCATGAACATATATCACTGTAGCCATTTGAGGTTTGTTAAAGAGGATTTCGGAAAACCCCGTTATTTGAAAATAGGCTTGTATAGCATAAACAATCGATCAAAAAAGAGGTTTATCGAAAATCGCTAAAACAGGTTTCTACATGTCTCATATATCTCTACAGAAATGTAGAAAGGTATTAAAAATAATTGTACAGATACAGCATATTCTTTTAGCTACAAGTCATGGAAGTGGAACGATTTCTCGTAAGTATAGAAGGAAAAACAATGGAGCTGATCTAAGTGGTCCACTTACACTAGGGCTATTCCTGGCAGTGTACTATGTTTTTAAGTACTGGCAATGGACTTTGGCTTTAGTTGTAATTTTAGCCATGATCGTGTTGGCGTATTACTTACGCTCAAAAAAGAGATCCAGAGCAAAAAGTGCCAGTAGTGCTCCTTATGCTTTTGATCACAACGCAACGTTTCAAACAGATAAGGATGAAGAGGTATCAAAAGGTGATGAGTTCGAAAGATATGTTGTGAACCTGTTAGATGAGAGATATTTCACGATCGTCGAATGGACCACAGACATCATGCGAAAACATCACAGGTATGTGGAAGCTGATACAAGACCTGATCTGCTGGTAAGATATGATCCTACAGGGGAAGAGTTTTATGTAGAATGTAAATACAGGTCTTACCTCTATGAGCATAAATTCCAATGGTCTACCCATGAGCAGATGAATAGATACCTTCGATTCGCCTATGAAAAAAAGTTACCTTTTTTTGTAGTAATGGGTCTTGGTGGGACTCCTAACAGACCTGAAAAAATGTATTGCGTACCACTCCAGGAAGTCAGATATCCGCACTTGTATCCTAAAGGCATGATCAATTTCTATCATGAGCCGGGGAAAAACCTCTTCTGGGATGGATATAAACTTTATTGAAGATGAAATTGCAAACAGGCATTACTTGCTTGTCTGAAGTTAAGTTGTAAAAAATTTTAACAAAAAAGCTTGCAGATACTGCAATGCAAATCGACTAAAAGCGTAAGTCAGCTCGAGCTGAGCATTAACCCACCCTTTCTCTGGTATCGATGGAAATACCCTTTCCTGTAACATTAAAGGGTATCATCCTGTTAAGCGGAGGATTGCCCGGCATTTTAGGGATATTTATATACCTGTTTATCTTGCTGCCCACATGCTCTGTCCTGAACTGGATTATCCCGTCTGCCATGGCCCGGATGGTCCTCTCTGCCCGGTCAGTAAGAATTCCCATATCAGAAAGCAGCAGAAAAGTGGTTTTGTTTTCCCTGCTCATGGCCGTAAAAGAGTTCAATGCGTCTTTGATGGTGCCTGTATCTTCTTCCATGAAAAGATAGGAAAAGGTGTCAATGATGCAAATGTCTGCATCCAGGATATTCCTGAGTGCAGGGTCCGGCATCGTCTGCACATCGGTACACATCGCTTCATCTTTCTGACATATATATAGGAGAGCACGCAGATCCTCAAAACTGCCTACAACTATAAAATTTCCATTTTCGCTTTCAGATGCTGAAAGTGAGAGCCTGCCTCTGACCTCTTCGCGGGAACGCGCAGTAGAAAGGTATACTATCTTCCTCATGTCCTTGAACAGTTCCTGCGCTACCATTTGCACAAAAATGCTCTTGACATCACCTATATCTTCCTCGACGAACAGTACCACATTGCCTGGTATGTCACCTAATCCAAGATTTGCAAGCATTGATATCTACAAGTGAAGCATGCTACTTAAATGGTTTTCTCTTTAGAATATGTAGATGTGATCTTTCTCTTCTGTATATATATTTCTATATATGGTATGCAGGGAAAGTATATATCTACACGCCCCCTCTTCATCACAGATGGCTGGTATGATGATAGCTAATGGTATCAATGATGACCACGCAGTTACAGTAGTGTTCGGTACACTGATGTTGATACTGATCACTATCACTGTGGCTTCGGGTATAGCAGTAATGCTGTCCACAATGCAGAAAGATGCCATGGAACGCGAAGAATACCGGGTGGCAGTTGCCAATGAAGATATACGCATAGTCTCCATAGAACCAAAAGTGAATGGGTCATACTGGACCAGTGCAAAACTCACTCTTCTTAACCTCGATACTAAAGACTCCTACATCAAGGCCATCAGTCTGAACAATATCTATGCGGCCAACTACATGGTGTACAATGGTTCGAACACGCTGGAAAAAAAGGGAGATCATCCTGTGGTGTATAGCTATAACAGGATGATAAAGGTCCCTGCACAAAAAACAGTTGCAGTATGTCTTAACTTCTCCGATTTCCAGATCAATGCAAGCGAAGAGATCAGCACATTTGAATGGAACAACACCAGTCTTAACTATACCATATCTCTTACAAACAACATTCGTGAGACCTATCCACGTTCCATTTTCCCGGAATCTATACTCCAGACGCAATTGTTCAACATTTCGATAAATGCGACAGCTTCAACTGATTTTGATCTCGATCTGGATGAGAGCACTATCACCCTCTTCGGTTCATTGGCGGGGGGCTCTCTTGTGAACAACACTTCCTACACTCTTAGATACGATCTGACAATGGAACCCTTCATGACCTCTCTTGCCGTAAAGAACAGTGAATCTGTGCAGGTCAGGGTAATGTCATCTTATGTCAATACTTTTGAGAAGTTCTTTACCCCGCCTGTACCCATGGCCAAGGTCAATTTCTATACAGAGCACAGGAACGGAACCCTGCAGCCATATCTCATCCTTGATGCATCAGGCTCTTTTGATACTGACGGATATATAGTTGGTTACAGATGGTCCGTGAACAGTACAAATGATTCTCTTCCTCTTTCCGGAGTTATAGTCAGAGCTAATCCTATAGAAACATCTGATCTTACCATAGACCTTGAACTGCTAGATGACACTGGCATGGTTTCCAGATTAAGCGATGTTTCAGGAGCAATTATCATAAGCTAAAATTTTTATGCTGTAAATATTTTGCTATTTAATAAAAAAATATATAGTTCAATGCTCAAATTTATATATGTGCATGTCCAAGGACCATATACACGAAACATATGACCATATCTGCTATACATGAGGTGTGTTGACATAGACTATGAACAAAGAAAGATACAACTGACAGGCGGCTCTACATATATCGTTTCCCTGCCCATCAAATGGATCAGGGACTGCGGTCTTAATCCTGGTGACCCATTGACCCTTATCCCGCGTAGTGACCATACTCTTTTGCTTTCTGCAGATCTGAACATAGGCAACAAGAAACTGGAATCCACTATGGAGATATCCTCCGGGGATACGCTGGAGGACAACTTCAGGGTCCTTGTCTCACACTACCTGGCAGGTTACGATATCATCCGGCTGGTATCAGATAAAGGTTTCCAGGCACACGAGCGCAAATTCTTCAAGGATGTGACCCGTCAGCGCCTTATTGGCATTGAAGTTATTGAGGAATCGAGGAACGAGATAATACTGCAAAGCCTGATGAACTATAGGGAACTGCCACTGGAAAAAGCCTTGCAGAACATGTACCGCCTTATCACTTCAATGCTCGGGGACGTAATACTCGCTCTGAAGCACCAAGATCTGGAGCTTGCCAGGGATATCGCCAATCGTGACAATGAAGTGGACAGATTCTATCTTCTTACTGTAAGGCAACTCAAAGTTGCTGTGGAAGACCCAAAACTTGCAGAAAGGATAGGTATAGAACGACCCCGTCAGTGTCTGGGCTACAGGCTTGTCACAAAGATCCTTGAGAGAATAGGGGACCATGTAGAAAGGATATCACAACAGATCATCATCATGGATTCAAATGTGCCTGAAAAGGATCCGGTCTTTGCTATGGGTGCTCTTGCACAGAAAGTTTTTGCCGACTCTTTCAGGGCTTTGGAAGAAAAGGATATCAACTATTCTAATAAGGTTATTAATTATGCAAGGAAGTTCGAGGATCACACCGCAATGCGCACTGAACAGGGAGCTTCCGGCTGCACATCAGAATATATAGGTTCCATAGTTCAAAGCTTCAGACGGATATCCGAATATAGTGCCGATATAGCTGAAATGTCCATTAACATGTGGTCGGAAAAAAACAAAGATGATCAAAAAGACCTTTCCTTGATCCCTTAGGTCAATAAAGAGATGAGATCATCTACTTTACGCTCACTGTCAAAGTGTCCAGGTCCTTTTGTCCCTTTGCATCAACGACGATGAGAGTTACAGTATAAGTGCCCGCCTTAGCGTACGTTTTAGTTGTTTTGATGCCGGTAGCTTCATTGGTAATGCCATTCGAGGCGTCAAAATCCCATATGTATGAGACTATCCCCTTGTCATCTGTGGACAAACTGCCCGAGAAACTAACTGCGGAACCCACGGTAACTGTCCGGTCAGCGCCTGCATTCGCAACCGGCGGATTATCTCCTGAAGCTTGGCCACTGACAACTACCTGTATTGTATCTGATGATCTCTGTCCACTGGTATCAGTGGCTATCAGGGTTACAGTGTAAGTTCCTGCATTTCTATAGGTCTTCGTGACTGTTCTGCC
The DNA here is from genome assembly GCA_020854785.1 of Methanomethylovorans sp. Taxonomy (GTDB): domain Archaea; phylum Halobacteriota; class Methanosarcinia; order Methanosarcinales; family Methanosarcinaceae; genus Methanomethylovorans. The sequence goes on along the minus strand of JAHFZE010000281.1, from coordinate 3,205 downwards.
TGTTGCTTCAGATGTTATGCCATTTGAAGCATCGAAGTCCCACGAATATGAAACTATACCTTTGTCATCGGTTGACCCACTTGCGTCGAAACTAACCACGGATCCTATGGTCGCGGTCTTATCAGGGCCGCCATTAGCTACTGGTCTATTGTCCATTTGATTTGGGACTGCCGAAGAGGTAACAGTTAATCTCGGTCTCTGAGCAGCATCGGACCAATCAGCACTGTAGAAAGCAATATAATTTCCACCTTCGTTCTTTGCCTTGAGGAAGAAACCGGTGTTTTCGTACTTACCACTCGCATATTCCTTCACGAGCTCTGTAACATCGAACTCATAGTACTTATTGCCAGGTACTGTGTTTGCAGGGAAAACGAGGGATGTATATGGTGTACTACCCTGGGCCACTCCGTTCTTATCGTACCAATTTCCTCCGGCAGTGCTCCATGCAGTGCCGGAACTTATGGAATTCCAGCTCACATGATCTGGATCCCAGGCTACTGGCCTGTAAACTTCAACTATGGTATCAGAAGTGCGTGAGGCACCGGCAGGATAATACCAATAGAGGGAAAGCATTGCCCCGGATATTGTATCCGTCTTCCCTAATGCACTGAGATCGAACAAGATCAAGTCCCTGCAGTTGCTTGTGCTTTTTCCGATATCCAGATAGTTCGAACTGGAAAGAACACTTGAAGGGGATGATTCCCTCAATATGTTGTCATATACAGGTGTAAGAGTAACAGTCCCCGTTGTTGCTGCTGTGGCTTTGACAACAACGTTCAAGACGTCTGATGATCTCTGGCCACTGGTATCAGTGACTATCAGGGTCACAGTATAGATCCCCGGAGACTTATATGTCTTCATGGCTGTTCTGCCTGTTGCTTCGGATGTTATGCCATTCGAAGCATCGAAGTCCCATGAATAAGATACTATACCTTTGTCATCGGTTGATGCACTGGCATCAAAGTTAACAGCTGAACTTGCAGTTATGGTCTTATCACTACCTGCATCTGCAACAGGTGGATCATCTTTCTGGTTCTGAACTGCCGAACCACTTTTGGATGCCTCTGCAGTGTTACCATATCTTCCAATATTTATCCTGCCGCCGTCAGGTGAAGTTTCCTTGCTGTATGCAGATCCGGTATATCCTGCATCGATAAGTGGACTTGATACTGCATCTGTTATCCATTTACCATTCGAATAACGACCTGCCTTGCTCTTGAGATGATAGTCACGGAAATTGACATTCGAGTTGAAGGGGTCAACACAGAGAGGATCAACGTTCAGGTTGCTTTCCATAGTGAAACCACCGCCATATGTCTGCCCATTTTCATTATTATAAAAAGCATTGTTCTGGACGATGAATCTGCTGTGCACCGGGTCTGTGTTCCATATCCCTGCTCCCGATCCCGGGACAGTAGAGACCTTGTCACAGTTCATTATTATATTGTTCCGTACAATGGTCGTATATATCACATTCTGTACGGGCCTGCCAGGACGGCTGAACCATTTGATACCTGCATGACCACCATCGTCAAAAACGTTGTTCTCTATAATTGTATTGTCGAAACTGCATAACACTATGGCAGCGTTACTATATCCTGTATTCGTTTTGTATTGTCCAACATTGGTGAAGATATTATGATGTATATGCACGTTTTTTGCATGGATCACATTGTCCGGATATGATGCAGACATCCATATCGCAGCACCATTCATTGTGTGGACCCTGTTATTATATATCTCTATATTGTCAAATACAGAAGTTCCTGCTGATGAGGTCTTATCCAGCTCTATAGCAGGGCCGGTGGAATCGCCGGCTATAGCAGAATAGAAAGTATTGTCATATATTTTCGCGTTCTGTGCGCCTGTGGAGAGCCTGCAGGCTCCATTGGTCCTGGTAAACACGGTATTACTGAAAATATTCATGTTCCGGCATGAAATGGCATAGAAAGCTTCATGACCCATTTTATATACATCATTATTTGAAAAAGTTATACCATTGCTATTTCTGATCTTCAGACCATCACTGCATCCCCACTCCAGGCGCATGTTGGAAACTTCGATATTTTCGGCACCATCAAAGTACATGAGGATGTAATAGGAATCTCCAAGACCGATACCAGACTGGCTTTGACTGTTCCCATCTATTGTAAAACCTGTGATAGTTATATCGTCATCTGTTGCTGTGTTTGCAATGAGAGGGACATTTTCAGACCAGCCTGCATCAGGAACAAGTTTTATTTCAGCCGTCTTGTCTCCTGTAAGAGTTGTACCAGCCCCTATGTTCAGGGTGCTATCTATCCAATAGGTGTTCGGACCTCTTAAGTACACAGTGCCGCCCCCCATTTTGGCAATATATGTCAAAGCATTGTTTATTTCTATATGATCGTTTATCCCGTCACAATTGAAATTACCACTTCCATCGGTATCAACATATACAGTTGCTGCCGAGCATAGACCACAGAAGAATATAGAAAAGCACATAATGCCAACTGAAAGCATAAGAATTGGATAAATAACTCTTTGCGATACATGAACATTTTTATATATAGAGGTTGAAGATAGATATTCTGACATATTTGCCTCTCATTGTTGCCAATAATATATTATTATGAAATCTAATATGTTATTAAAAGCAAATCTATTGAATATAAGAATTATCTATATATATTAGTGGAAAAAAATATTATTTGCTTTCAAATAGAAGCTTTGCGATATTCAATGTAAAAGGGATGTGTATGAAATTTCTGTTTCACCTAGAGCTTTGATTCTCTTCTTTGGATATCTGGTAGAAAGTGGTAGTGAGGCGGTCCACAGCAAATTTTTATATACTTAATCTGATTAAAATATAGTTATACCTTTTATATTAAGGGAAGTAGTTAATTTTTACAGAATTTAGATATTAATACTCGGAAAATAAATTTTGCTATCTCTTAAAAGTGAACTAATTCTATTATTTTTTGATAGATACTTTTGAATAACAAAAACCTTTTATATTGGAAAACCTCTTCTTATGATAATGATGATGAGATAGATGGGCTTCATGCCTTAGTTAAGGATCTGTCGGATGAAACAATGATAGCCAAAGTCGTCCAGAGAAATAACCCCAAAAGATCAAAGGATCCTCCTTATTCGGCTATTACAGGCATCGACCTGCGATTCTGGAAAAAGACCAGTCACTCCTTCCCACCATACGATCCACAGG
>JAHFZE010000301.1 GCA_020854785.1 Methanomethylovorans sp. | reverse complement strand
TGATCCCAAATACATCCTGGAACTTTTTGTACTTCTTGCGGGCCCTGTAAAGATATTGCCTTACATATTTCTCTCCAAGGGATTTAGCCATCATGGCTTCGATCTCGGAGGGAGAGAATATTGTATTAAGCTTGTTCATTGGCACCTTTGAAAGATCAGTGTAATATAGTTCTTCGGATAAAGGGCTGTCTGAGATCCTTGCTTCATTTGAAGCATCTTTTTTATACATATTCGATTCCGTATAGGTAAAAAAGTGAGAGATAGGCTGTTCGCTTAGCCAGTTCCATTCCCTGTCATAAAGATTGATAAAAGAAGCACCACACTTTTCACAGTGGGCAACAACAGCTATATTGTCCCCAAGGTCATGATAGCTCAGACTTATTATTTGAGCATCGCAGAAGCTACATGTCCCTATTGGATTTTCGGTCAGGTCATACGATGGAACTATAGTGTTATCCACCTGCAGGAAATTATTAGAAGGATCATATTTAAAGACCATGATGCTACCACGTTATTCCATGGATATCTTAATCTTCATTGATAACCTTATCGTTATTTATCGCTTATCTGAGCACCTTTGACGCATATTTGTGCACATTCCACTCATTTATTACAAACATTTTTATACTTTAAAGGAGAATAACTGTATAATGCTTTGGCAGAGGTGTAACTATGGATTCGATAAAATCCAAGATAAAACGGAGACTTCAGACTTTTATCGAGTTAGATGTGAACGGGTTACGCACCCATATTCTATCTGTGTTCTTACAGGTGCAAAAGACCACGATAGATGAACTGCACCAGAACATCACTTTGAAGTTCGAGATATCAAGAAGCGCTGTTGCCTCAATGGTAGGATACATTTATTCTAAGCTTGGCATACTCAGATCCTACAAAGAATCTTATAAAACACCCATCGTATATTCTCTTAAAGAGGAATATGCAGACCTTTTACGCGCTGAACTTGAATCAAAGAACATCCAGGTAACTGGCATCTGATATATCACAATGAAATGTCCATAGTAAAAGACGCACCAAGGACATCGACCACAATTGTCATCAGGTCTGACTCTAATGCAAGGATCACACATTCGCGAGATCCCTATTATAGCCTGATGAGACGCTTGTTCCAGGAAGAAACTACTGCCATTAGAGGACAGAAGTTCCTCTTGATTATAGAAGAGCGGCAGAAGAGCGGCAACCCTCTGAGATCCAATGAGTGGCAAGATATAATGGAACAGCTGGGAGTTGATCGCGGCTCTTTTTACTCCATGCGTAATAAGTTACTTGGGGCAGGTTTGATATCCAATAAGAATCGTGAATATCGTCTTTCCGGCCAGTTCAGTAAAGATCTGCTGGACATGGCAAGATGGTGGTGGACAGCTGTCCTGCAAGAAAATCCTGACAGCCTTTAATAAAGCGATACATTAATATACGAAATATGCAATTAAGGAAATACATTCACTGCAGCCCGGTAGTGTAGTGGTCAATCATGCAGGACTCTGGATCCCGCAACCTCGGTTCGAATCCGTGCCGGGCTATCAAAATACTTTTTTATGAGCCTAGTAATACAAAGTATCGTGGTCTGAGTTATTCGCTTATTTAAAAATGACCATGTCCTGATGTGTTCTGATCTCAATTGCGCTACAGCATGAACTTGTCTTGTAGGAATACCAGTTTCAGGTATAATCTAAGGTGGTTCTGGATTACCTTTAACAAAGGTATCCTGGGATTGCTTATGATCTCTCTGAGGATAGTGAGAAATTGAAGAAGGCAAAGACCATAAGGGAAATAATGGGTGTTGAGGGTGGTGTTGCCTGGAAATACTGGAATGAGTTTTCAAAGGCTATTCCTGAGAAATATGATTTCTGTTCCAGGATAGAGCAATACAGAAGGCCAGTAGCAACAGGTGATATGGTCAATGTTATGCTCAATTATGGTTATGCTTTACTTGAAGCTGAGTGTTTGAGAGCTATTAATACGGTTGGCTTAGATGCTCATGTAGGTTTTTTACATGAAATGAATCCAAGTAAGAACAGCCTTGCTTATGATCTTCAAGAGCCTTTCAGATTCTTAGTTGATCTTGCAGTTATCAATCTTGTAGAAACTGAGAAAATTGATACTAAAGACTTCATTAGAACTGAAAGTTACTCTCTCAGGCTTAAACCTTCAGGTGCAAAGAAGGTAACTGAAGAGTTCCAGAACTTGATGAATAAGAAAGTGCCATATCAGAAAAACTCAGTAACCTGGAATTATGCTATATTGTTAAAAACCAGAGAGCTAGTTCAATACCTTATTGAGAAAAGGAATGCTATCGAGTTCAGTAAGCCTGAATTTACTATTGATAGACAGGATTCTGAGGATATAAGACAGAAGATACTGAATATTTCCTACACTGAATGGAAGAACATGGGATTCTCAAAAGGCACATTGCATTACATGAAACAGAATGCTAAGGCTGATAAACCATTTACAATGAATGCTCATGTAAGGGAAAGGTTGGAGATGTGGGAAGGTTTGTAGAAAAAGATGATATTACTTAATAAACGTTAAGACCTTATAAAATTGATTTAAAATTGATAAATGATTCAATGTCTCCTTAATCTTTTGTTTGATTATATATTTTATCTGAATAGACTTTTATACATAAATTGATGATGTAATATTATAGACCAGCAAACGGCTTTTGGCTTTGAAAAGTGAAAACCATTGAATTGTCTGATGCACGTGAGTATTCTATCTCATAGATTTCTATTTTCAGACTAACTTTCCTCTGGTTTCATTGGCTTAAATGGTCCAAATAGTAAATGGAGGATTAGTATGAAAAAAATATATGCTCTTGTAATTGCACTAACAGTCTTACTACTCATGGCTGCAAGTGCAAGCGCAGTTGAGAATGATAAAGTAATGACCGTTACTGAGAAAATGATGACGTTTAGTGGGACTTCTTTAGAAGGACACGCAGAGCTTGATTTCATGGTATATCAGATAGAGAATAAAAAAGTTCAAGAGACCTACATAGATCACTTTGATTACCGTATTTATGATGATTCCGGTGTATTACAACAGAGATATTATGTTGATGTATACGATTACCCGCTTCAAATTGATAATGACTTTGTGACTATTAATGAGGGTTTAGCATCAGGAAGCTTTGCTATTCCAGAACTTCCAGTTATCGCTTTGAATGGTATATGTACTATAAATGTCGATCTTGAATGTACTGGTAACAAAATAATGGACATTGAAAAACCAAGTAACCCTGTGGTTCGTGGTGAGGATTTCCTTACGATAATGTTAATAAGAGCAAAAGGGGTTACCTTTACAGGGACAATAACAGGACCGGAACTTAATGATAATGGGCCCTTTGTTCCAGATGATATAAACGGTTTTGTTCCTTCGTTTATGGCTCAACTTCGTCTTATAGGTATTAATACTGCATAATTTCAAGGTAAAACGACATAGATATTCAAATTGTTCTTGGATTTTTCTGAAAATCCCAGATTTCCCTTTTTTGGGTTTAGTTTTTGATTAAATTATTCATAATTGTTTTTTAGACTCTGGGATTTCTTTTTCTACATAATTCTGCAAGTACTTTTCAAACTAATTTTGGTTGCAACTAGAATGACTAAAGACATATGTACTATTTTCAAGGAAATGTCTAGTTTTTATGTTCTACTCAACACTATTGACTTCTTAGAAATGTAGTGCAAAGTATAGCAGCAAACATAGGGTATTTCAATGAATTTTTAGGAGTTCTGTTTTTTCACGTTACCTATATCCCCATAAAAAAATGCGGGGATATATACAACATAAAAAAATGCGAGGGGTGGGATTTGAACCCACGAAATCCTTCGATACCAGATCTTAAGTCTGGCGCCTTTGACCAGCTGGGCAACCCTCGCATGAAGAACAATTGTTGTGGATCGTTCCCAGTATGGATTACCCCATAATTAAAGTTAAGTTACTTAAGCCTTATTCTTCTATTTATGAGGATCACTTTCTTAGGCACAGGGACAGGCATCCCACAGGCAAGAGCACAATCCGGGCTGATCATGGAAGTAATAGCCGGCGGCAAGAAAAAACCCCTGCTCTTTGACTGCGGATGCGGGATACTGCAACGGATCTATGAGAGCGGCTATGACCACCGGGACATAGACACCATCTTCCTGACACATCTGCACCTGGACCATGTCTCTGACCTGCTGGGGCTCATTAAGGCTAACTGGCTTGTAGGGCTCACACAGGCGCATATCTATGGTCCCGTGGGCACGGAGGAATGGTTCGATAAGCTCATGGCGCTTTACCCCTACCTTCAGGAGAGACTGCAGGTCCAGATCACCGAGCTTACAGGCGGAACTGTGCTCAACGTGGAGGATTGCACCATAAGCACCGCACACGGATGCCATAGTGTAACAACAATTGGTTACAGGGTGGAGCAAGCAGGCAGGATCGCTGTGTACACTGGTGACACAGAACCCTGTGATAGTCTTACAGAGCTCGCCCGGGGAGCGCACGTCCTGGTACATGAATGCTCCTTCCCTCTGGAGTTTAAAGTGGACAACCACACCACCCCGGATATGCTTGCTTCCCATATCTCACAACACCCCCTGCATGTGGACAGGCTTTACCTGACCCATCTGTACCCCCACATGATGGGACACGAGCAGGAAGCCATAGATCATATACGCACTGTCTTCCCTGGGGAAGTGCACATTGCAGAAGATCTGATGCAGGTCGATGTATAGCGATTGTAACTTAGAAATGTTACGCAATTGAACCAGTCCATTTACGGGATCGGGACTCCCCATGTCCTTTATTTCACGAAAGATCCGATACACTGGATACAGGGGTCAGAATATCTTCATTTTTAAAGCAAAGACGCAAGGTCGCGAGGACGCAAAGCCTGTTATTTACTTCTTTGCGCCTTAGCGTCCTTGCGTTAATAAAAGATCGTATAGCTCGATCAAAAAAAAGGTTTATCAAAATCCTCTTTAGTGAAATCTACTACAGGATGCAGAAAAAAAGTAAAAGATAAGAAGTAACTGAACTGTAATCAAAAGTGATTACGTTTCAAACCACTTCGGCAAGCTGGTCCACGACCGCATGTCCGAATTTCTCGGCAGCCTTCGGGTCCCTTGCGGTGATTATGTTCCCGTCCACCACTACATCCTTATCCGTGTACAGGCCACCGCCCTTCTCGAGCTCTGCAATGCATTCCTTGTCCTTGAACACCGTACAGTCCCTATCCTCCAGGATCTTCGCCCTTGCAAGGACCACAGGTGAGATGCATATAGCCGCTACGAGCTTATCCTGGTCGAAGGCATCCCTAACCAGCCTCTGCAGGTCCTTGTTAGGCCAGAGGTGTTCTCTGGAACCACCACCGCCAACAATAACAAGCCCGTCAAATTCGGCCATAATGGCATCCTTTATGCTGATGTCGGGCTTTATCTTTGCTCCAAGCGCTCCATAAGCCTCTTTTGTACTGTTGCTTGCAACTGTAATGCTCACCCCTGCGTCTTCCAGGATATCCCTCGGTTCCAAGTACTCTTCATCTCTGAAGTTATCCTGCGCAACCACCATCAGTATTTTTTTATCTTCAAGTTCTGAACTCATAAGACCACTGCTATAAAATTTTTATAATTTTAGACAATTTACCAGCGTGCTGTACCATGGGCAGACAAGTATACGCAAAAGTCAAAGGTATACATCCGTCTCGTCCTCACACGCAGAAGTGCAGATAAACAGTAGTATAACACTAGCATCATCATTAGCTGCACATAAGGCACGTATTTTGTCCCTAAAACCCTATGTTCAAATTAAGGAATAAATATTTATCGCATATTGCCAGCCTATTAATGAACAAAAATAAGAAAAGTAAATGGGGGATCTCATGAATACAACATCGGCTGCAAGATACATTCGCTGGTTCGAGGAAATAAGGATCGAGGATATACCTGAAGTGGGAGGAAAGAACGCTTCCATTGGGGAAATGTACAGGGAACTGCAAAACGCAGGCATCAAAATACCCAATGGTTTTGCCATCACCGCAGATGCCTACTGGTACATGCTGCAAGCCGCTGGTGTACTCGATGAGCTCAAAAAGACCATAGAAGGGCTTGATATTAGTAATGTAGAAGACCTGGCCACAAGAGGCAGCAAAGCAAGGGACATCATCCTCGAAGCAGGCATCCCCGATGACCTGTGGGCGCAGATCAAGGCAGCCTACGATAAGCTCTGCCAGGAGTATGGTCCTGACACCGATGTAGCGGTCCGCAGCTCTGCCACTGCCGAAGACCTTCCCACTGCCTCGTTCGCCGGACAGCAGGAGACATATCTCAACGTGCATGGCTACCCGGCTCTGAAGACCGCGTGCATCCGCTGCTTTGCCTCTCTATTCACAGACAGAGCCATATCATACCGCGTCACCAACAAATTCGATCACTTCAAGGTAGGCCTGTCCATCGGCGTCATGAAGATGGTACGCTCAGACCTTGCTTCCAGTGGCGTGATCTTCACCCTTGATACGGAGAGCGGCTTTAATGACGTGGTTTTCATCACAGGTGCTTACGGCCTGGGAGAGAACGTTGTGCAGGGAGCTGTTAATCCTGACGAGTTCTATGTATTCAAACCCACTCTCAAAGACGGATACAAACCCATCGTTCAGAAAAAGCTGGGCAGCAAAGATATAAAAATGATATACGGCCATGGGGATTCCAAGGTCCAGACCCGCAATGTGGAAGTTCCCGAATCCGATAGGCGCAGGTATTGCATAAACAACGAGGAAATATTGACCCTGGCCAGATATGCAGTCACCATAGAGGATTATTATTCCAGCAAAGCCAGTAAGCCCGTGCCCATGGATATAGAATGGGCCAAAGATGGTATGACAGGCGAACTATTCATAGTGCAGGCCAGGCCGGAAACAGTACAGGCCCACAGATCGCGCGATGTTCTGGAAACATATTATCTGGATGAGCACAGTCAGATACTTGTGGAAGGCAGGAGCGTGGGAGGCAAGATAGCTGCCGGAAAAGCCCGTGTCATCACAGATGTCTCTCAGCTACCTCGTTTTATTCCAGGTGAGGTCCTCGTGGCCGATACCACGACCCCTGACTGGGAACCGATCATGAAGACAGCGGCTGCTATTGTCACTAACAAAGGTGGCAGGACGTGCCATGCAGCCATTGTGAGCCGGGAGTTAGGTATTCCTGCCGTGGTGGGTGCCGAAGATGCAACTGAAAAGCTTATCACGGGCACGGAAGCGACCGTAAGTTGTGCTGAGGGAGATGTAGGCCGGGTATATGCAGGCATCCTGCCTTTCCATGTGGAAACCGTTGACCTGAAAGGCCTCAGGCGTCCCCGCACTGAAATAATGATGAACCTTGGCAATCCGGAAGAGGCTTTTTCCCTTTCCATGATCCCCAACGACGGTATCGGGCTGGCACGGCTGGAATTCATTATCACCAGCTATATCAAGGTGCACCCCATGGCTCTCGTGCATCCCGAGAAAGTAAAGGAAGAAACCACTCTTGCCCTCATCAGGCAACTGACCAGAGGCTATAGCAACATGGCCGATTACTTTGTTGAAAAGCTGGCCCAGGGAGTA
>JAHFZE010000209.1 GCA_020854785.1 Methanomethylovorans sp. | reverse complement strand
GATGTCTTCTTCTGCAGGTCCGACCTTGAGATCATATGCAGAGGTAACCCTATCCTTGGAAGCATATAACCTGATAGTTTCACCTTCCGGGAAAGTATCAAGATATTCAAGCATCCCCATTATATTATCAACAGGTTTGTCATTTATTTGAGTGATGATCATCTGGGACTTCAGCCCGACAGCAGAAGCCTCGCCCTGTGCATCCATGATCATTACATTACCAATAGGTGCAATTGCACCAAGCACGGGACCAAAGAACAGGATAAAGGCAAGAAGCGCGACCACGAAGTTGGCCATGACACCTGCTGCAAGGATACGTGCCCTTTGCTGACGCGTGGCCGCCTTAGAGCTTACTCCTTCAACTGGTCCCTCGCCTTCCTTTTCAGTTGTTTCGGTACCAAAAAGTTCTTTTTCGTCTGGTTCTGCAAATCCTCCCACTGGCACAAGAGCAAGCAGTATGCCCATAGATTTGACCCGGATGTTCTCTACCCTGCACAGAATGGCGTGAGAGAACTCATGCACCACCAGGGTAACAATAAGGGCGATCAAACCCCATGTAAGAGGGATGAACTCATTGACACCTGGAATAAGGAATATGTTGCGCGCCTCATTGAACTTGTTAGGTTCTGGCATTGTGTTATCACCCAGAGATGAGAGCATCGCAATATCCGAAATTATCACAATGAGCAGCATGGCGAACATGCCTATGAACATAAGTCGTATACCAACATCAGCAAACAATCTCCAGGCTTTTTTAGGCACTGCCAGCTTATCAAGTAGTTGAAGCCCCCTTGTGGTCCTGATCATCAACAGGGGACCATAACTTGAGATATTATATCTTTCAAGGATACCATTCTTGTTCAGATACGATACAAGCATCCAGTACAGGAGAAACAATGCGATTCCAGCGGTCGTCCAGTTCAAATAAACTCTCCGATTGGGCAATGATCATGATACTGACACTGCCTGATTTTTATAATATGGGTAAAGGACATTCTATGCTACAAAGATTGTAGCATGTTGTTCTCTTAGTTGTCGTTTAATTGTCAGTGAGGTCTATATACTCTTTTCTCTAATTAGCCTCCCTTTTTAAAGGGAGAGACACATGTATGGTGGTGCCCTTGCCTTCCTGGCTGTCAATCCATATAGAGCCATTATGTGCCATTACTATGTTCTTACAGATATATAGACCCACGCCGGTACCGCCGTATCTGCGGTTCATGGAACCATCTATCTGATGGAAAAGTGTGAAAAGGTTGTTCAACTGGTCAGAGGATATTCCTATCCCATGATCCGATATCTCTATTTTGAGCATATCTTCTTCTTCAGAATAAGCAGATATTTCTATCTTCCCACCTTCATGTGAGAACTTTATAGCATTATCCAGTATGTTATGCAGTAATTCCTGTATCTTTTCAGGTTCAGCTTTCATGAAAGAGATATCATGTGAGATCCTTTTATCTACTGTTATATCTTTATCTTCTAACTTCCATGAAACCTTAGCAAGAGCCTCGTCTATAGCACTGCCGACATGCATAAGCTCGAAATTATATTCTATTTTCCCTGAATTCACATAGCTCAGGTAAAGCAAGGAATCTATTAAGCTGCGCAACCTTTCAGCATTCCTGTATATAGATGCAGAAGCCTTTTTCTGTATCTCGTTGAGATCTCCCAAGGTCAATGAATCCAGAAGCTCGCTATAACCGATCACAGAACTGAGAGGTGTCTTCAGCTCATGTCCCAGATTTGTTAGGAACTCATTTTTTATCCTGTCTACAGATTTAAGTTCCTCGTTCATTCTCAGCAGTTCCCGGTTGAACTTCTGTATTTGTTCCTGAGCCTTTTTCCTTTCGGTGATATCAAGGGTTACCACAATACCTCCAGTGATATCACCACGGGGCCCTTTCAAAGGATAACCTTTTACACTCCATATCCGGCCATCTGGAGTTGTTCTTTCCACCTCTCGGGAAATGCCTTGAATGTTAGCCTGCATGATAGCACAATTCCCATTACTATCTACCCCAACAGGCCATATCTCATTGCATAGCTTACCTATAACAGCACTGCGCTCATTATTGAAAAAGGCACATGCAGCCTTATTAGCCCATAATACCCTCATATCAAGGTCATGATAAACAACATGCTCCTCCATACCATCAAGTATCATCTCTTTTTCGATCTCATGTTTTCGAACAGCTTCTTCTGCTTCTTTCCTCTCTGTAATGTCTCTTGCGATAGTGAGTATGCGCTTTTGTCCATCAAGGTACACGATACTGCTGCTAAGTTCGACAGGATAAGTAGTACCATCTCTGCGTAGGTGTTCAGATGCAAATATCCCGTGGTTGAAGTGGTTTATGGCTGTCATCCTGGACTTTATGAGGGGTGAATTATCAGACGTTTCGATTTCTTCTGGCCGGAGTAAAAGCAGTTCTTCCTTTGCATAGCCAAGCCTTTCGCAGGCAACTTTGTTCACTTCCAGCAGATTGAGGTCCATATCCTGCATGAATATTTCATCATTGACATTGTCAAAAATGTATCGGAACTTGTTCTCAGATCGGGTCAATGCGGATTCAACTTTTTTACGGCGGCTTATGTCCTTTGCAATACTTAGGACAGCCTGATGATTTTCATAATAAATGATACGATTGCTTACTTCAACTGGCAATATGGCCCCATCATTACATATATAGGAAGTCTCGTATACTGAATGCCTGTTCTTCAACAATGCATTCCTCATTTCCTTTTCTTTGTGAAGGCAATCCTCAGAAGTGATATCAATAAGCTTGGTACCAACCATTTGCTCCCTGTTATACCCCAGATATTTGCAGGCAGCATAATTCATATCCAGGATATTCATATCCATATCCTGAATGAATATCGAGTCGTTGGCACTGTGGAACAATGTCCTGAACTTGTGTTCGGAATGTGTGATCTCCTTATCCGCTTCTTTTTTTATGTGATCTATGTCAAGTTGTGTGCCAATGATCTTACAGGGGTTTCCCAGGGCATCCCTCCTGACAACAGTGCCATTCACAGCAACCCATTTCCACACTCCATGTTTAGAAAGCATACGGATCTCACTCCTGAAATTGCTATTCATATCATGAGATCCATGAAAATTGTTGAAGAATAGATTTTTCCAGTCATCTGGATGCGCCAATCTGTTCCAGAACGATATGTGAGGCTTTACTTCTTCCAGATCATATCCCAGCATGCATGCCCAAGGTTCGTTCACATTGAAAGTGCCTTTGGCCATATCCAATTCCCATACTCCCATATCAGCATCTTCAAGAGCCATTTTTAGTTCATGGGATGGGAGTTCCTCTTTTACTAGTTTTTTAGTTAAAGTGCTCATAGACTTCACTTTCAGGGTACCTATTGAAAGTAAGGACAAAAAGATGAATGACAGAATGAACCAATTATAATGCTGCATGAAATAGTTTTTAAGGTCAATATACAGGGCAACATTTGCAAAGGATATAAAAAAAAATATGCACAAGCATGTGAAAACCATCCTTTTATCTAGTTGCATCCAATTACCTCTTACTCTTTTTTAATGCTAAATAATGATGAACTTAGTACATGTAGGATATGAATCTTCCGTTGAATATGTTTAGCTAGATACTTCATGAACAGTTAGATTTATAATTAATACCCGTATTACTGCTATCTTGATCATGAATGCGGGAGTAACCAAGCGGCCAACGGTGGTAGACTCAAGAT
>JAHFZE010000093.1 GCA_020854785.1 Methanomethylovorans sp. | reverse complement strand
CAGAGAACTCACATCCTCAAAAGAAGCACGCAGCATAATAAATGCTATCAAGATAAAGCCAACACTGAAAAAATTATCTTTGGAACACGCAAATAACCGCATCCTGGCAGAAGATGTCTTTTCAGGCATAGATGTGCCTGCGTTTGACAGATCGGTAAAAGATGGGTTTGCTGTGAAGGCACAGGACACATACATTGCAACAGAGCTGGAGCCGGTGATATTGGCGAATATTGGATCCATCGCAGCCGGTTGTGTTTCGGATCTGACCCTTGGCCCCGGAGAAGCTATCGAAATAGCTACAGGAGCACCAATACCCGAAGGCTCAGATGCTGTAATAATGGTGGAGCACACAACAGCTGAAGATGGCAATATATTAGCACGCCGGGCAGTACATATCAATGAGAATATCATGCGTACTGGTGCTGACATCATGAAAGGAGAACGTGTGCTGCGCAAAAACGTACGCATCGGCCCACGTGAGATAGGAGTGCTTGCATCCATAGGTATCAGCAAAGTAACAGTAAAAGAACTGAACGTTGGAATAATTTCCACAGGTGATGAACTTGTTCAGCCCGGATCTCAGTTAGATGCCGGGAAGATCTATGATGCTAATTCATATGCAATAGCTGCCAGTGTGGAAGAGTGCGGTGCAAGACCCATAATGTATGGAATTGTAAAGGATAACGAACATGCAATGTCTGATGTCATCGATCGTGCATTACAGGAATGTAACATGGTGCTCACTTCCGGCAGTACTTCTGCAGGCGTGGGCGATGTGATGTATAAGATCATAGATGAAAAGGGGAGGACGCTATTGCACGGAATATCAATAAAGCCCGGAAAGCCAGTAGTTGTAGGCATTGTTGACGATGTGCCGCTCATTGGGCTTCCGGGTAATCCTACTTCTGCACTCTCTATATTTAATGAGTTCATAGCTCCTCTAATATACGATTCACTTGAAACTGCTCCTCCATTCAGAACAAAGATACAGGCAGTGATGGGAACATCCATACGGTCCGAAGGAAGAAGGGAACTTTTTCCTGTGGGATTGATCAGAGGCAAAGTATATCCTGCAGATAAAACATCAGGAGCTATTACTACCCTTGCTGAAGCCGATGGTATTATAGAGATCAGCGAGGAGACCGAATATCTGGAAGCCGGAAAAACAATAGAGGTTACTCTTTTTGGAAACATCTCTCCAGTAGACCTTATGATAGTAGGAGGACAATGTCCCGGCATCGACCTGCTAGAAGATCTGACCGGGATGAAATTCAGGATGATAAGTACGGGTTCCAGCCGTGGATTAAGTGCTATGGCTGGAAGTATAGCTGATATTGCAGGCATTAACCTGGCATGGGCCGGAAATGATGATCTGGAAGCCATCAGAAGCACAGGCATTAGTAATGTTGTGCTTGTAAAGGGCTATCGGCGGGAACAGGGACTTATAGTGCGACTAGAAAGTAACATAAAAGGTCTGGAAGACCTGCCTGGAAAAAAACTGGTGAACCGCAACAGGGGTTCGGGAACCAGAGCATTGCTTGATAAACTGCTGGAAGAACTTGCTGTTAAAAAAGGTACCACAAAAACGGAACTTGTAAAGACGATACCTGGTTACAGTTCAGGCTTAAGGACACACAGGGCAGTTTGTGAGGCTATAATAAATAAGAAAGCAGAAGTAGGATTTGGCATCAGACCCTTTGCACAGACAATGGGACTTAAGTTCATACCTGTTATTGTAGAGGATTTTGATTTTCTTATCAATAAAGAAATAATGAATATACCCCAGGTAAGAAAACTACTTGCAACGCTGAGTTCTCATGAATTTGCCACAGGACTCCCAAATGGCATATTTACCTATGAAAGAACCGGCGAAATAATAGAGAATATTCAACGATAGTACAATATTTGCTTGCTGTATTATATGGGACCACATCCGTAAAATCGTGCAATGTAAAAGGTTTTGCAAATCGTAGCACCTACATTTTGGCAAAAGAAATATATAGCATTATTCAAGATAGTATATATTCGAAAGAATAACCTATCACTCATTAAATCCCAGTTATAAGGTATGGATTTTACATAACTTTTGATCCCTTACAGTTATCATCCCCGTAGTATCAGTTCCTTTAGGGAACAACAGATAAGTACCACCACTTAAATACCACCACCTAACTTCACAAGTAGACAACATACTACGGGGATGATCATCACATCTTACATAAGGTAAAAAGCGATGAGGAAACTGCGCTCAATCTATTTTATCATTAAGTGAAGTATCTTTAAAGATAGAAATGATGTTCATCTTTTTTGTTTCCATAAAAGAATTACATCTCCCTTTAGCCTTTGTGGCCGTAGACAATAAAAACCTTAGTTGAGATGGAATTTACTTAAAGATTTAAACCAGCATGCAGCATATTCAATAACAAACCACTTAGGGACCATATACATGTTCACAGCTAATAAGAATGCTCCTGTTTTTGCAGAAGGTGAGGTGGAGATCAAAGCAAGCCCGGAAGTTATCTGGAAAATTATGACAGATATCAATAAATGGCCAGACTGGAATCCGGATGTTAAGCAGGCATCGATGGAAGGAGAAATCGCTGAAGGAATGGCATTTCAATGGAAAGCGGGGCCAGGAAAGATCATATCCACTGTCCGTAGTGTGGAAGAAGGCCATCTCATTGCCTGGACTGGCAGGACACTGGGCATTATTCACGCCATCCACGTATGGAAACTGGAACCACGTAATGGGAATACAATAGTAAGGACAGAAGAATCCTGGGAGGGTATTGTTACACGTATTTTCCGTGGCAAGATGGAAAAAATGCTGGAAAAGGCTATACAATCTGGATTACACAGCCTGAAGAATGAAGCTGAAAAGAGAAAAAATCTCAAATAGAGAACAAAGGGACTCCCGGAATGATCCCTCAGAGCTCATTCCAGAACATTATAGTAGTATTCCCCTTTAGACCTTTGTTCACGGTCAAGACGTGAGTCAGGCTTGTTCACCCTGGGCCTGCGCGTATCCTCATCACGGCGGAATGTGATGTTCAGATTCGAAAGGAACTTGTTCATGCCATCGTGCATGCTTAATGGGGCATGAGCCTTACCATATACAGCCGGTTCACCCTCGAAAACAATGAGCCTTTCACTCAGCATATCGATCATATAGATATCATGGTCTACCACCATGGCAGTCTTACCGTTGTTCTCAGCAAAGCGCTTTATGACCTTAGTGACCATTGAACGCTGTTCCACATCAAGGTGGGCACTGGGTTCGTCCAGAAGATACATATCCGCATCTCGGCACAGACATGCGGTTATGGCCACCCTCTGCAATTCACCGCCGCTAAGTTCCGGAATTGAGCGCTCGTACAGCTTCTCAAGACCTAAAGGCTTTACAACTTCTGTCTGGAAGTAGCTGGTATCGAACTTACGCGATATACCCCGCAGGAAGAATTGCACCTGCATGTGAATATCAGCCTTAATGTACTGAGGTTTGTAGGAAATGCTGATATTCATATCAAGCTTGCCTTCGTCGGGTTCTACCTCCCCTGCAAGCACTTTCATGAAAGTGGACTTACCAATACCGTTAGGTCCCACTATACCCAGCACTTCACCCAGTTTAATGGAGCCTCCATCCGTTTCCAGAGCAAATCCTTCCTCGTATCTCTTCGAGAAACTACTATAATCCACAAGGGTATCTATCTCAGTTTCATTTCGTGGCGGATGTACCTCAAAGGAGATAGCTTCAGGGCGGATACGCACGTTCTCCTCAGGCAGATAACCTTTAAGATATTGGTTGATGGCCACGCGCACCCCTTTAGGAAGAGTTATGACACCATAGCCACCTGGTTCACCATACACCACATGCACCATATCGGCCAGCATGTCCAGAATGGCAAGATCATGTTCTACTACAAGCACAGCTTTTTCCTGGGCTATCTCCTGTATTAGCTTGGCACAGTTGATACGCTGGTATATGTCCAGATAAGGGCTTATCTCATCGAAAAAATAGAAATCAGCATCTTTAGCAGCACATGCAGCAATGGCAACCCTCTGAAGCTCGCCACCACTTAATTCTGTGATATTGCGGTCGATTATGTGTGCAAGGTCCAGGCGCTCCACCAGCTCATCCATTACTCCTCTATCATCTGTCCTGGCAAGCAGGTCCGATGTCTTGCCTTTGAAAGCTTTAGGGATGAGGTCTACGTACTGAGGTTTCTGGGAAACTTTAAGACTTTCATTGGCAACAGCCTTGAAGTAATCATAAAGAGCAGTTCCCGAATAGTGTTCCAGTACCCTGTCCCATGTGCCCCCCTCCTCTCCAAAGTTGGGCACCAGTCTTCCCGAGAGGACCTGTACTGCGGTACTTTTACCGATACCATTTGGACCCAGGATACCAGTGACCCTGCCCTTTTGAGGAACTGGTAAACCGTAAAGTGCAAAGCCGTTGGGACCATAACGGTGTGTTGGGAATTTAAGGGCTTCGGGAAGACCAATGATCATAATAGCATCAAAAGGACATCTGTTTATACATATACCACAGCCAACACACAACTCTTCCGATATGACCGGCTTGCCGTCCTCTGCAAAGATAATAGTCTCATCACCTGTTCTCACTCTGGGGCAGTACTTCTCGCATTCATGACTGCACCTTCGCGGCTGGCATCTGTCCTTGTTAAGTATAGCTATTCGCATTTTTATCACTGGTTAAGAAAAGATAAAGATAGGAAATTGTATCAGTTCAGGAGAAGTGTCCACGTGACCAGGCAGAAGTCCACCACAAGGAACTCCACATAGAACCAGTCCTTAAAACCAAACTCTTTGGTATTGATCTTTATAGCCGGATAGATGATCCTCTGGGCATAATATGCCAAGATGGCAACAATGGCCATCACAGCATACCATTTAGTTTCAGTACCCATGCCATACTGCATATTGACGAGAACACCGGCAATTATGCCTAGGATAGAGGCAACTGCTGTCTTGATGATACCCTGGATATGTGCTTTTCTTTTTTCCTCGGGGGTCCTTGGCTTCACCGCAAGGATACCTTTTGCAGTTTTCTCCTGCTGTGCCTCAGATGTATCCTGGGGGCTTAGTTGCTTTTTTTTACCGGATGATTGCCTGGCTGCTTTTTTCAATGGCTATATCTCCTGAAAATATCAATAGGATGGATACTATAGAAGGATGTTACTTATATAAAGCTTTATATGCGCCAACTAAGGAACGAAGCTAAATAAAGTCGTTGCTCAGTACATTGCTTATCTTGTCAATGGATATGGCATCAAGACCCAGATAATTGAGATGAGCAGCAAATCTGCCCGGCCTGTGTCCTCCAGGGTGATAGACCACTGTGAACTGCGGGTCTATCTGGCTTACCATATCCGTAAGTCCTCTGACATCCAGATGATCACTTATCTGAATAGAAGGGTACCTGAAATCTGACCTGCCGCTCATAACATATTTCAATGTGTGGCACGGCAATCTATCCAGGTCCCACGGAGGAACAACACATAAAGTATCGCCTCCTGCTTCCCCCAAACCCACAACATCACCTGCATTTTCCAGCATACAGCGGGTCAGTTCCAGAGACTTGGCCTCCATCTCGATCACATCACCATAACCAAGAGACCTTACCAGTTCAACTACCCTCTGAGCCTTCCCGAATGCATATGCACCAAGAGCTGCACAGGAATGATCCTCCACCAATTGCCTAAGACCCTCTATATCATCTTCAAAATAGCAAGAAGTATCCCCTGGATCTCCATAATTTGCCTCGGTGATCAGTACATCGCATTTAGGAAGTAGGGAGTGGTCCTTGACGTCCCCTGTCACAAGAATACGGGTACCTACCTCATTTTCCCAGTAGAATGCCGTTGAACCGGGAGTGTGGCCGGTGGGAAATGTCTGCACCGTGACGCCCGCAACCTCAAAGGAATCACAGACTCCCATGCTCATTCCCTTATACTCTTTACAGTAACGTATCTCAAGAGCTTGTGCGGTTTTGGACGAACAAAGAGCACGCTGCGAGAGCATCGCAGATTTCCCATTGTGATCTGAATGGGCGTGAGTTATAAGATACGCATCCGGCTGAAAACATTTGTTCGGACTGCGGGTGGTGTCAATGGAAAAAGTTACAGCTCTGCCTTCATCCGACATGAATCTGAGAGAAAGATGGGGTTTGAAGCCCCCTCGCGAGTTGGTCTGGCGAAAAGCCAATACTCCCATGTCAATAAGCTGCTGTGACATAGAGATCATGAACTTACTGGCTTGAATTCGATAATTCCTGGAAGTGTATCATCAGATGGTTCACAGAACTTTTTGCAGCTCAGAGCTCAGCACATCTGCAGATGTTACACCCGTGAAACGCTTAACTACCTGACCATCTTTTTCGATCACAAGCGTGGGTACTGCCTGTATCGCATATTTTCTTGCCAGATCCCTGTTCTGGTCCACATCTATTATCTTGAACTCTACCTGGTCCTTGAACTTTTTCTCAACCTCTTCAAGGATAGGTTTCTGCATTCTGCAGGGTCCGCACCATGTAGCACTAAAATCCATTAATATTGGTTTGCTCACTTTATCACCTTCTGATATACAGCAAAGCACAAGCCTTTTTGATCGTTCTCTGTGGACAAAAACTGCCCGTCTAAGAGGAGTCCACTGGCCGATATAAGAGCAGCCTTCAACGGTATTGTAGAACCCCTGCAAAACCATTGTTTGCTTTCCATAAATACCTTTCGCAGGTTAGTCCTGCCGGCTCTGTTAGGAAGGCAAAGAATCATATCCGATATATCCTTGCCGTCAGGTCAAGAGGTGGTGCATAATAGGGAGCAGATATCACAATTATATCGACCAAGGCGGCATAATCAGGAATGTCCTGAGCTGAAATACCGCCCACAGCTATCTGCAGGTTGGGATTCTTCTCCTTAAGCAGAGGAGCTAGCCTTTGAATGTCCTTAGGGGATAAATGGTCCAGCAGCAGCAGATCTGCTATTTTCGCATACTTTAATGCTTCTTCTTCGCTCCTGGGTTCTATCTCTATCCTGCGTACGGCTTGCATTTTATTGAGATCCTCGACCACACCCAGATGGTTCTGGGTGATAAGGATCGAATCACTGAGAGAATTACGGTGATGATCTCCACCGCCTGCTCTCACTGCCTGCAGTTCGAACCTGCGCATACCCGGATGGGTCTTCCTGCTGGTTGCGATGATCACGTTCTTATTGACCTTCTGTGCAGTTTCCACATACAGACGGGTAGTAGCAGCAAT
>JAHFZE010000215.1 GCA_020854785.1 Methanomethylovorans sp. | reverse complement strand
TTAGATAGTATTTTTCACATTTACTGTTTTTCTTATTTTCAACCAAATGGTTGTATTTCTTTTTAAGCTAATCAATTAGGAAGTGAAACATTTGTTTAGTAACATGCATTCAAGTGCTCCAGTAGAAGCTGGACAGAATTATGAAGTGACAATTGAAGATATCGCAAGAGAAGGCGACGGAATCGCAAGAGTAAGCGGATTTGTTGTCTTTGTCCCCAACACCGAGATTGGCGATGAAGTCACGATAAAGGTCAATAAGGTAATGAGCAAATTCGCATTTGGCGAAGTTGCTTAGATCTTATGATCGGTTAAACATTTAGTTGGAGACCAACTATTTGTTTTTCCATCGTTCTTTTTTGATCTGATTTTACGTAAATGTAAGTGGTTCATTCACCCTTCTTACAAAGGTTCCCTGCAAGGATGATACACATTATTGCTGCTGCACCATATATAGGAATTAATTGGATCAAATAACCTGATTCCCGCAGTATAAATGCAGATGTAAAAATAACCGCAGCCCATATTATGGCAATAGCAATAACTGTCCTGCTAAATTTGGTGTTCATCTATCATTCAATACTCTTACTAACTTAAGTATTTTAGTAAACCATGTATGCCATGTAATGCATGCATCATATACAAGAGTTGCAGCTCAAGTTCATTAACTCAATCCTTCCAATCTTATATCCCATATTTACGATTAATTATTGAATATATGCTTAATGATCAGAATATTTTGGCCCTGTAGAGATCTTCATTTTGATAATAAGTATAACCTTGACAGGTATGTCACGATTTTATTTTCTATTAAATGAGGAACTCTATAGAGTTAGAAATTCTATGAATTAAATCACGAACATAGAGTGGGTCATTGGGTCTGTCTAATTTAAGGAGAGAATTTGGAGAAAGGTGTGCCCGTCAGGGTGTGTTTGACGGGCTGACGCATTGTGCATATGTTCTGTGTTTGCCTTGACGGTCTCATTAGGCAATTTAATCATTCCCTATTGACTATATAATGTCTTTGATGCTAGTGATTCTGATCATTGTTATCATTATGAGCTCACACGATCTAACAAACTTTGTGTAGAATAATGATCATATAATAGTATAGGATCATAAATTATTCAGATACTAACATTATTTGGTGAAAATAAGTTATAAAAATGAGAGTTGTCAGTTCCAAAGACGAGATCAACACTTTAGACCAAAAGGAAGGGATAGTCCATCTTGCATTCAGACCTTCAAACCAAGATATCTTCTCGCTTGCAATAAAATGTTCAGAGATCAATTCATATTCCAAGTTCTTATATGAGAACAATATCCAGCTCTTCAAGGATGCACCTTCATATCCAAGGTATAGATTTGATCACATAAAGCAGTATATACCAGAAGGAATGCCAGAGGCTGATATCATTGAAAAGTTGACAAGAGAAAACCAGCTCAGTCCAGATTTAGTTGTATTCCTTGTTAAGAACAGCTGATCACTCACTGATATTGTATGACCGCATTTCTCATTACTTCGTTTTTATTATTTCTATGACTCTTTGATGTTAAAATTTTAATATTAGGTATCCGATCATTTCTGATTCGTTCGAAGAAAGCTGCGTACATTGGCATTGAATATCTCGGGTGCCTCGAGGCTTACCTCATGGCCGACGCCTGGTATAATTACAAGCTTTGATGCTGGGATCTTGGCATGCAGGTTCTCGGCAACGTCCGAAGGAGAACGCTTGTCAGCTCCACCGTACAACAGCAGTGTAGGTACTTTAATAGTTGGAAGCATGTCGCGAAGATCAGCCTCAGCGAAGGCAAACAGCATAGTTCTCATCCCGACCGGATGGAATTCGGACATGATTGCCGCTGTTTCCTTGATCACCTCAATGGGTACCGATTTAGTGAAGAGTGTCGGGATCCACATTGCAACTACCTGCTCTGGCAACATTTTTGATTGCTGGATCCCCTGCAGCAAGCGTTGTTCTACAACATCGGGTGGAAGCGATCCTGCCCAACCGGCATAAGCCGAAGCCAGTATGAGAGACCTCGGGATAGTAGGATAGCGATGGTAGAACTCAAGTGCAAGGCCAGCACCGAACGACAGGCCGAGAACATGAGGTTTTACTAAACCGATTTCCTCAATAAATGCAGCAAGACAGTCTGCAAAATCAGGCAATCGGAATGTTTCCGGTGGATCTGCAGAGCGGCCGCAGCCGGGTGCATCCCAAGCCACTACTTTGAATTCATCGGACATCTCATCAAGCTGTCTGCGCCACATCCGGCTGTCACTAAGGCCACCGTGGAGAAGCACAAGGGGTGACCCTTTTCCCTTCCGTTCGAATGCGATGCGTAATCCACCTATATCGATCTCATCCATATGTGTAACCCCATACCGAATTTAGCATTTCCACCATTATCTACTTTATGACCCAACTTTCATGATCAAAATTTGAGTTCTTATTGTATTTTTTAATTGGTCCTAGTGTTACTACATATTCATTTGCAAGGTCTTTTTGGTTTTTCCCATCTGAATTCAATGCTGTTTTGATATGGTCTTCTTCAGTGAGTCTCACATTTACACTCTTTTTAAATTTTAGCTCTTTTAATTAAATATTCCATTGAGATAGCATCCATCGTTCTTGTATGAAAACAGATTTGCCGATCTACATCCCATAAATTAGAACATTATTCTCATAACACCCACACACATTTTCATCCACCTTCACATGTACCGTCTCCAAACGATCCATCTCACCAGATATGCTTTCTCTTTTTACGATCAAATTTCACAGAATTTCAAGGTCTTCTACATGACCTAGTGTACCACTCATCCACCGACCATCTCAAGAAGGTCACCAAGACTTTGCTGTCAACCATTTCTTCCTCTTGGGTCATGATCACTTTTCTATATCGAACCTCATTGATCTCACGTTCCAACTTGAGCCAAAAGGCAGTAAATTTTCTTTTTCTTCGGATAATAACACTCCTACTTCTTCTAATACCTCTCCATAGAAAATATACCTGCACTATTATTATTTTATTATCCAGCAATTTTAGTATTCTGGCATACTTCAATATACTGGCAGCCTATTCGATCGCCCCATCTATCTAATTATATAAACCTTTATGAATAATGAATGCTATATTCAGTGAAGCATTGATTTAAGAAAAATGTATCAGTAGATAGAAAACAACAATTCTGCCTTCACTTCTGGACATTCTAAGACCATGAGCTTTAAGCACAATTCGGTTATTCAATTCATCAAATTCACGGAGATCAATATATGGGCGACAAAGATGTTTACGATGCCACGCATATTCAGGTACTTGAGGGTCTGGAGGCCGTGCGCAAACGTCCCAGCATGTATATAGGGAGCACTGATAGCAGGGGCCTTCACCACCTTGTATATGAAGTGGTGGACAACAGCATTGATGAGGCGCTGGCAGGTTTCTGTACTCAGATAGATGTTATCATAAACTCAGAAGGTTCCTTAACAGTGCAGGATAACGGCAGGGGCATCCCTGTAGACAACTATCCTAAATACAACAAGTCTGCACTGGAAGTAGTAATGACCATATTGCATGCCGGTGGTAAGTTCGATAAAAGCTCATACAAGGTTTCCGGCGGGTTGCACGGTGTAGGTGTTTCAGTGGTGAATGCCCTGTCAGAATGGACAGAGGTTTATGTAAAACGTAATGGTGATCTGTATTACCAGCGCTATGAGAAGGGAAAGCCGATTTCCGACGTACAGGTCGTTGGGAAAAGTGAAGGTACTGGCACAACGGTCACTTTCAAGCCCGATGCATCTATACTTGAGACCACTGCTTTCGTCTTTGAAACGCTTGTTACTCGTCTGAGAGAACTTGCTTTCCTTAATAAGGGTGTGAAGATCACTATCTCTGACAGGCGTACGTCTGAAGAGCAGAAGGAGGTGTTCCAGTACGAAGGCGGTATCATATCTTTTGTCGAACACCTCAACCATAAACGCAATGTACTCCACAAGGGCGTTATATACTTCGAACGGGAGAAAGAAGGTACGATAGTAGAGATAGCCATGCAGTACACTGACAGTTATAATGAGTCAGTGTATTCCTTTGCCAATAATATAAACACGCATGAAGGTGGCACACATCTTGTGGGATTCAAGGCAGCTCTTACAAGGGTTGCCAACGATTACATCAAGAAGAACAACCTTGCCAAAGGCGACGATAAGCTTGCGGGTGAGGATATAAGAGAAGGTCTGACCGCTATCATCAGTGTAAAACTGACAGAACCCCAATTTGAAGGACAGACCAAGACCAAGCTTGGGAACAGTGATGTAAAAGGGATTGTTGAATCAATGGTCTCTGAAGGTCTTGCCGAGTTCATGGAAGAGAATCCAAAGATCGCAAATGCGATCCTCCAGAAAGCACTGGATGCCCAGCGTGCAAGGGAAGCGGCCAAAAAGGCAAGAGAACTGACCCGCCGTAAAAATGCCCTTGATATCAGCACCCTGCCTGGCAAACTTGCAGACTGTTCTGAAAAGGATCCTTCACAATGCGAATTATATCTTGTGGAGGGTGACTCTGCGGGCGGATCAGCAAAACAGGGCCGCGATCGGCGTTTCCAGGCCATCCTGCCTTTCCGTGGTAAGATCCTCAACGTGGAAAAATCAAGGCTCTCCAAGATACTCAAGAACAATGAAGTGTTGTCTCTGATCACTGCTATGGGCACCGGCATAGGGGATGATTATGATATCAGCAGAGCCCGCTATCACAGGGTCATAATTATGACGGATGCTGATGTGGATGGTGCTCATATAAGGACCCTTATACTTACTTTGTTCTTCAGGTATATGCGCCCGTTGATAGATGAAGGATATGTATACATTGCACAGCCTCCCCTATATCGTGTCAAAAAAGGCCAGTCAGAGCATTATGTGTACTCTGACAGGGAGCTTAATGGCAAACTACAGGAAATAGGAGATAAAGGTGTCAGCATCCAGCGTTACAAGGGTCTTGGAGAAATGAATCCTGGACAGTTATGGGAAACCACAATGAACCCAGAGACCAGGACCATACTGCAGGTCACCCTGGAAGATGCAGTTGCTGCAGATGAGATGTTCTCCATCCTGATGGGTGATGAGGTAGAACCCCGTAAGAACTTCATCATGAAAAATGCCAAAATGGTCACTAACCTGGATATATGAGGTGTAGCACATGGCAGATGATAATAAAAAAAATAATGGAGCAGATGAAAATCCTCTGGATATCCAGCCTACAGATACAGGTGAGAAGATAGTTCCTGTCCTCATAGAGGACGAAATGAAGAACTCTTACATCGATTATGCCATGAGCGTGATCGTGGGACGTGCCTTGCCCGATGCAAGGGACGGTTTGAAACCTGTCCACAGAAGGATACTGTATGCTATGTACGAAGCTGGCATCACTCACGACAAACCATATAAGAAGTCTGCCCGTGTAGTGGGAGACGTGCTGGGTAAATATCACCCCCATGGTGATTCTGCGGTGTATGAAAGTATTGTGAGGATGGTGCAGGAGTTTTCCCTGCGTTATCCATTGATAGATGGCCAGGGTAACTTCGGTTCCATTGATGGTGACTCAGCAGCTGCCATGCGTTACACTGAAGCACGCATGAGCAAGATCTCTGATGAAATGCTACTGGACCTGGATAAAGGAACGGTCCTGATGAGCCCAAACTATGACGGGTCCCTCGAAGAGCCTACAGTGCTGCCAGCAAAACTTCCGAACCTGCTGATCAATGGCTCCACAGGCATTGCAGTAGGTATGGCCACCAACATGGCGCCTCACAACCTGGGAGAGGTAGTGGATGCAACCCTTATGCTTATAGAAGATCCTTCTTCCACCATACATGACCTTATGACAGTGCTCAAGGGACCGGATTTCCCCACAGGTGGAACAATTCTGGGCATGCATGGGATAAAGGAAGCCTATGAGACAGGCAGAGGCAGGATACAGCTGCAGGCTGTAGCCACCATAGAGGAAATTAGAAAGGACAAGAACGCTATCATTGTAAGCGAGATACCTTACCAGGTTAATAAGGCCAAGCTCATCGAGGATATCGCGTTACTTGTCAGAGAGAAGAAGATCGTAGGTATCTCTGATCTGAGAGATGAGTCAGACCGTGATGGTATCCGGGTCGTTATAGAGATCAGCAGAAGCACGGATCCTAACGTGGTGCTAAACCAGTTGTATAAACATACCCAGATGCAGACGACCTTTGGTATCATCAACCTGGCACTGGTGGACAATGTGCCACTGGAGCTTAACCTGAAACGTATCTTACAGATATATCTGGAACACAGAATGGATATCATCCAGAAACGTACCCAGTTCCAGTTAAAGAAAGCTGAGGAACGTGCCCATATACTCCGGGGCCTGAGGATAGCACTTGACCAACTGGATGCTGTGATCTCTCTCATTCGTGCTTCGGCTACGGTGGAGGAAGCACGGTCCGGATTGATAGCTAACTTCGGGCTGGACGAGATCCAGGCAAAAGCTATCCTCGATATGCGTCTGCAGAAGCTCACTGGTCTTGAAAGGCAGAAAGTGGAAGATGAGTACGAAGAACTTATGAGGCTCATTGAAAAATACCAGTCCATCATCAGAAGCGACGAGAAGAAATATGAAATAATCAGGGCAGAACTTATCGAGCTTAAGCAAAAATACAACAATGAACGCAGAACTCAGATCAAAGTTTCACATGTGGAGCTTGATCTTGAAGACCTTATACCGCAAGAGG
>JAHFZE010000317.1 GCA_020854785.1 Methanomethylovorans sp. | reverse complement strand
GGTCATAATCGCCTGTTTCTGTAAACTGGAAAACACTGAAATGATAATTTTAGATGATAGAAGCCACTTATTGTAATGTACAAACACAGCTAAAATAACATTACCATGTCTTTACAAGCCGAACACAACATAATTATAGTACTTCTTTGTTGTCTTATTTGGTTTTTATCATGTCAGAGATAGTTCGCCACAAAAACAGTATTGAATTAACAAAAGACTGTAAGCACTGCGTCATTCTCGGTGATGTCGAGAATGTAACGGAGGAGTATATCATAAAGCTTGCACAATGGGCTACGTCTCTATGGGATTATGAAAAGATTAAAATGTGGAAAAAATCCGATACTTTGAGTCCTGGATACTATATCAGAATGTCTGAGAAAGGCGCATACAAAGTACATGTACTTGATGAAAACATGATTAAAGAACTTTTTGACGGTGCAAGAAAAGACAGCCCTACAAGATTAAAAGACTGGGATAAGAAAGAGCTGGTAGCATATGTAAACTGGTATGTGGATGATATCTGCTAGTTGCGTCAGAAATTAATATCATCCACACATGTAAAATATTCGACCGTCTTGAACCATTTTTCTCTATTCCTGCTCAATTCACAGGTTGTTTCCTTAGCTGTTCCATCAAACACGGTCAGATCTTCCTTTTTTCTCAAATTAGTCCTATTTACGATCATCTCTGCATTATTTTTCATTTATGTGATACCTCCACTAAGTTGTCCGGATGGCAATGACCCTGACTTCTTTGGCATGATCTGAGATATTGACAATTACCCGTTATCTTGAAGATAATGCAATCTGTACAATAAATCAACTTGTTCCTATCTGAATAGCCTATTACCTCTATCACACACATGATGTCACCGGATGTTCATGGACATGGAAAGTCATCTCTTCCCTTATTGACGTGATCCTCCCACATTTCCTGCAATATGAGAAAAGATTCGAACCCAATTGCTGTTTCTTCAGCTTTGAAGAGCAAAAGTTACATATTTGTTGCATGTTGACCCTCTTATTGTCTTTTTATTGCTACCAAATGTACTTCATTTACCAATGATCCCACCGATCATGAAACGATAGAGATCCAGATCTTCAGTGGTGAAAGCACTTTCAATTCTGCCTTTGGTTATTTCATGAAAACCGTGTGTGTCACCACGCTCATATTCTTTAGTATTCATTCTCTTTTTCATTTGTTTTCTCCATTTGTCTTGTACACTTGTAGTAAGTAAGCCGAGCATATATATGTTATCGAAATATACTATATTTATTTTTACAAAATATATATTATATATACTTGAATGCCTTTATTTATTTGACGATATGCCGGACAATTAAGTGGATCAAAAATAAAACAAATGTTCAGCGGTAATTTGAAATCCCTCTCTTCCTTCAGAATATTCAAAAATACAAATTTGTTTCATTTAGGAGATATTCCAATTCTTCTAAGCAAGCAATACTTTTATAATAAAATGTCTATAATATATTTGATAAACTCTATTGATGAAATCTTCTTTGATTATACATAAAAATATATGGAATTGTTTAAGTAAATTAAAATATAACTATTAATTAGAGGACATATGTATATTTCCAATTCAAGTGTTCATGAAATCATCAATGCAATTGAGGGATTTAGCGTTCAGAAGAATGAGACTGTCCTCATAATGCTTTCTGAGCACCAGTTACCTGACATCCCACATTTGATCTCTGAACTCAACAGCAGAAAGATAGAATTCTTCGGTGCTATATTTCCGGGACTTATCTACGGCTCGGAAAAATATGACACTGGTGCAATAATCCAAGTCCTACCTGTGATACAGCACCCGGTATTGATACAGGGGATCAGTAAATCCCCTAAGGACCTCGAAAAACTGCTGCACCCTTTCAGGTCTATTTGTAACAAAAATGCTGCAGCATTTATAATAGTAGATGGTGCCTCTTCGAATATCTCTTCTTTTCTTTCTTCTTTGTTTAGCCTGTTTGCAGACTCGGTCGAGTATCTGGGATGTGGTGCAGGTTTTTTAGAAATGGAACCCGGACCATCCGTTTTCACCCCGGATGGCTTTTTTCAAGATGCTGCCGTGATAAGTTTCCTTGACATGCACTGTAGTCTAGGTGTACACCATGGATGGGAGAAAGCTATCGGTCCTTTGGTTGTGACAAAAAGTGATGGAAATAGAATAAAAGAGCTCAATTGGAGAAATGCCCTTGAAGTCTACAAGGAAGCAGTGGAGTCTGACCGAGGGGCAGTGGTAAAGGAAGGCAATTTTTTGGAAATAACAGCTCATTATCCTTTCGGTATTTATATAGAAGGACATGAAGACCTTATGAGAGTGATCCTTCAAATAACCAGTGAAGGGGAGCTTATCTGCGCAGGGGACGTGTCGGAGAATGCAGTTCTCTATATCATGAAAGGAGACATCATTCAATTTGTCCGTTCTGCAGAGAAGACAGTGGAAGATTGTTTCTTCAAAGGTAATGAGAATATCATGTATTGTCTTGTCATAGATTGTGTAGGAAGATCAATTTACCTTCAAGAAAGTTTCAAAGAAGAGCTAAGGGCAATTAAGAAAGGATTAGAAGTCCGAAACATACATGTAGTTCCCGAAGGCGTCCTATCGGTAGGAGAAATTGCTTCAATGGGGGAAGACATGCTTGAATTTTTCAACTATACAATAGTAATGGGAATATTTCATGAACCCGCATGCACAATACACAGAAATCTTTAACCAGATATCCACTCTTTATGAACTCTCTCTTTCTATAGGGAATTCACTTGATATTAAGAGAAATTGTGATGATTTCCTGAAAAAACTGATGTCCAGGAAACGGCTCACTTATGTTTCAGTTTGGATAAAAGATGAATACTTGTCTTTTACTCATGAAGGCACTGCCAGTCTGGTATATTCAAATCCTGAATACTACACCACTCAAAAGAAAATTCCACTTACACATCCGATCTTTTCTGTTATTGCCCATAAGAATGTGTTTTTTATAACCCAAAAGGATGGAGAGATCAAAGCTCTTATTTCAGAGAAGAAGTTCACAACTGGTTCATTCATAATTTTTTCTCTTAAAGATTTTGGAGTATTGGAACTCTACTGGATGAAAGAACTCAATGATCCCGTGAACGTAGCTAACCAGCTGTACAAAGTCATATCAAAATTTGCTTTCTCACTTGAAGCTTGTCTTCTTCATAAAAGATCTTTGTGGGAAATGGAAGAAAAAAGAAAAGCACTTGAAGATAAGGTCCTTGCGGAATCGCTGAACCGCGCTAAAAGTGAATTTCTTGCTAACATGAGTCACGAACTGCGCACACCTCTTAATTCAGTTATCGGTTACTCAGATATGATGCTGGAAGGATATTCAGGCGAGCTCAATGAAAAACAGATTCAGTACGCATATAATATCTCAAACAGCGGAAAACACCTGCTGAGCATAATCAATGATATTCTTGATCTTTCGAAAATCGAAGCAGGGGAGATGAACATCCGTTATGAAATGGTATCTGTTAAGGATACAATTGCTGAAGTTATAACGGTTCTCAGACCTTTGTCCTTTAAAAGAGAGCTGTCTCTTGAAGCATCTCATGTTGAAGATATTATCATACCTGCTGACAAAAGTAAACTGAAACAGATATTATTCAACCTTATCGGAAATGCTATCAAATTCACGGATAGAGGTGGGTCTGTCATCATATCCTCATATGAAGAAGGAAATACGCTCACCATTTTGGTGAAAGACACAGGAATCGGTATTTCTCAAGAGGACCAGAAAAAGTTGTTCGAACCATTCAAACAGCTTGATTCGAGTCTTAGCCGAAAACATCAGGGAACTGGTCTGGGCCTTTCCCTTGTCGAAAAACTGGCTGCAATGCACAATGGGGCTGTATCTGTAGAGAGCGAAGTGGGAAAAGGCAGTACTTTCATATTATCCTTGCCAATGAGATTTCCTGAAAGTGTGCCTTTGCAGTGATCATGAACTGTTCTAATCCTTTTTCTTGACTTTGTTCTTTTCTTTCAGAATAAGTGAAGAAACATAATCGTATGAGATGTTAAGCCATTTGA
Source organism: Methanomethylovorans sp. (assembly GCA_020854785.1). Taxonomy (GTDB): domain Archaea; phylum Halobacteriota; class Methanosarcinia; order Methanosarcinales; family Methanosarcinaceae; genus Methanomethylovorans. The sequence continues at coordinate 24,218 of JAHFZE010000317.1, read as the reverse complement.
GCATCTCTTCACTGTTATCATACACTGATGGCGGCAGCACTACATATTCCTTCATTTTCTTTCCCATGGGTTCAAAAAACGCAGCTTCATCATGTTCAGCAAATAGTCATTCCTGTTATTCCGGTCTAAGACGCAGCATGATGCTGTCCTGGTGCACTCCTGCGAAAATGTTACAGTTTACGAAATAAACAGGGCTGTGAAATTTTCATTTACCTACAGTAAATTCTTATTGCTGCTTTGCTGACCTAATGTCTTCTGAACTTCAACAGGGGCTTAAAACTCATTTCGATCGTTTTCCTGCTCTTGGACCCTAACTTAACAGGTGAATCACTAAGCCAAGGTATGTATTCCCACTTCCACATCTCATGATTGCAATCAAATTCGGCCATAGCATGGTTAGAAGTATTTATGAATACAACCGGATGACTCTGGTTTCCCAGATAGTACTTGACATTCCTTCTGGGAGCTTGCGGAGGGTCCCCGTGAATAGAATCCTCTGCCAATCCATGATCGTTGCTGTAGATGTTCTCAAAAGTGAACTCCATGTTAGCGTTATCTTTTGGTATATGCAACTTGAAAGTTTCTATATCCATCGTTCTCCCATAACGTAAGCGCCTGAATATTTCATAGATCCTGTTGACAATACCTCCGAATGAATTTTTGCGCAACTCCTCGTTCTCAAAAAGAAGTGTGACCTCTACCTCCTGTCCCTCATCAGTTATTTCGTTTTTATGGATGTATACTTCCCTTACAAAATTCCGGAGAGAATCCACCGCTGGCTGATATATCACCGGAAATACCTCATCCGGGAGATCATCGATATTTGCATCGAATATATTGTCCCCATTCAATCGTTGATCTTCAAGTTCATTTCTTATCTTCTGATATATCTCATGTATCACCGCAACTTCAGCATTGTTCTCTGCATCTGCCCACTGCCATATCCAATGCTCATCATTGAGTTCTATGACCCACCTCTCTTTCGGACCTATCCGATCTTGCGGATCATTTGAATAATCCTTTGCAATATAGGTGTCTTTCACAGGTTCTTTGATATCAGTTACATCGAAGCCCATCATATAACGAAGATTGACCTCTTTGCCCATGTACCCGCTGTGCTTGAGATCACTGCTCCTGATGATCAGTTTTAACTTGTCGTTCCAGCTTCTGGCAAGCCCTACAGTACATTTGTCCCAGTCCCATACCTGAGACTTACCGGTCCATCTGAACTTACCTGATCTTGTGTCCCAGATCTTTTCACGCACAGAATACCATATCTCATATTGATGTAAATTTTCAGAACTTCTGCCGCCACTTTTATTCCCTTCCATGCCCATAGACCAGTTCCCCCATCAGACCCTATGATAGAACAATTTACAGATACGATAGTTACATGCATCAGTAACATATGTTTTTATATCGTTATGCCACAAAATATCTTTCGCTAGGTAGCTGAAGGAGGAGACGGTATATGAGCAAAGTATTCTTTAGATCTGCTGGAGAGGTAGGACCGACAAATACCCAGATAGACCAGATAAAGGAACTTTTCCGGAAAATACCTGTGGTGGAAAAAGATGATCTTGTGGCCATCAAGATCCATCCCGGAGAGTACGGTAATACGACTTATGTGCGACCGGTATTGATCCGCACTATCACAGATCTTGTAAAAGAAGCCGGAGGAATACCATTCATTACAGATACCACTGTACTGTACAGTGGAAAACGCTTCAACGGAGCCGATATGCTCTGGACCGCAGCCGTGAATGGCTTTACGTTCGGTAGTATGAACGCACCGTTCATTTCTGCAGATGGCCTGCTTGGGGATGACAGTGTGAAGGTACCCATAGGAGGGGAATATATAGACGAGATCACAGTAGCTTCTGCCATTGCAAAGGCTGATGCGATGATCATGATCTCACATTGTAAAGGCCATCCTGCATCTGGTTTCGGTGGTGCTGTGAAGAACCTGGGGATGGGATGTCTGGACAAGGAAGGCAAAGCAAAAGTACACGCACCTGGTAAGCCGGACATTGATACGGAAAGTTGCACAGGATGCGGAAAATGTATAAGAACATGTCCCTGGGATGCCATATACCTGGAAAACGGCAAAGCGTTTGTCAATAAGAGCATGTGTAAGGGCGAGTTATCATGTATCGGGTCATGCAGTTTTGACTCTATCATGCCACCTGAGAACTGTACCAATGAAATACAGGCCCGTTTAGGGGAAGCTGCTTTGGGACCAGTCAAGCTCCTGCCCGGAAAGATAGGATATATCAACTGGGTATTTGATCTGACCCCTGGATGCGATTGTTTCAATTTTTCTGCTCCCGCTTTTGCAGGAAATGTGGGTATGCTTGCCTCAGTGGACCCTGTTGCTATTGACAAGGCCAGTATTGATCTGATAAATAAAAAAATAGGTGAAGAGGGCTGCATACACTCTATTAAGGATGTATGGGGTATTGACCCGATGATACATCTGGAATACGCTGCAAAGATAGGGGTCGGCAGCCTGGGATATTCCTTAGATGTTTGAATTCAACCTGTTTTTATGGAGAGGGGTTATTATTTATATGACTTCCCTCCATTTTTTAACTGGGTGTTAGCAATCAGGTGAGGAAGGATCTGAACCTATCCACTTCGGAAATGGATATTTCTTTCAGCCGGTTCCAATTTATGGATTTGTTTTCTTTTAGTGGCAAGTGTACTCGCTGGTTGCAACAGCTAGACAAAAAAATGGGGTATATTAATGAAAGAACTATATGATAAAATGGCAACTGAAGCCATGGGTGCACAGAGAGCTGTAGTTGATACAATTAATGCAAAGAGGGGAACCACATTCAAGTTAAAGGACGCACAGCCTTATGTCAATGCTGTGAATAAAATGAAACCCATGGGCGAACAAGCAAAGTCTGTTTTTGCCCTTCACGTGGATTCGGTCAACACGCATTTCAACGTGCTAACCGGGCTTACTGACACTGTCAGGCCAGAGGATGACCCCTTTGTGGAACATTACCAAACACCGCCCATAATGGAGATCCTGTATGAGGAAGACCCTGCTTTTAGAGGATCAGTGGAAAAGTTCGTAGACGAGATCGGAAGGTCGCAAGCCCTTATTGGACGAGAATCTGTGCGCAGGTATGGGGGATTCTATGGACCCACTTGTGTGGTAGACTTTGCATTTGTACCCGGAAGTACCAGTAATGTTGTCAACAGGATCCTGCAGAAAATGGATATACCACAGGATCACAAAAGAGCTATCCTTTCGTCCAAGTCATGGGGGATGAACACTTCTTATGGAGTGGGAGCAAAGTTCCAGATGGCCATCGAGGAAGGGAAGACACTATCCGAAGCTATGAAAGAAGAAATAGACATGCTGAAAATGGTATATGATACACCTACAGATGCCCAGGCCAGGCTCATGGACGAAGCCGGTCATACTTCCTTTGATGTGCGTAAATATATGGCACAATATAAGGACAGAATGAGAAAGACAGTAAAGGCTGCAATGAATGATGAAGTGTTCTATGGTAACATAGTCACGGTCCCTGCATATGGAGTAGGCGATGTGGCGCATCACATATCCCAGTCCATGTTCAACATGACCAAGGACGATGTGGTCATGGCTGTGATCAATGCTGTTACTGAGGTAATGGAAGCTACAATGGAGAAAGCCAAAGGCAAATTCAGGAACGAATATTCTCCGCTCACTATCGCCACGGATGCAGCAGCTGCAGCGGCTACAAAGATCCTGTGGATGGATGGGTTCACCACCATGATGGTGCTGGACCTGTTGGTGAAGAGATTCCATAATCTAGTACTCACCAATCCTAAAAGAGGTGCAGCAGCAGAGTTGCATAATGTTGACTTTATCGACCTTATAGAGAAAGGGGAAAGGATCATAGATCACAAGCCAAGAGGTGCTGGTTGTGTGATCCAGGGAATACCCATAGACCTGAGCCCCATAGAAAAAAATACAGTACTCAATAATCCACAATGGTACACTTATCCGGCATGTGCCATCACGGTAAGGTTCTCTGCTCTTATGAGACTGGCTGATTTCCCCTGTCTGCTTACCAGTGAACCGGTAACTGCAACTATGATGACCAACATAATAGCTCTGCACAAGAAAGAGCCGCATTCTCCTGCAAGGGTATGTAAGTTCTGTGCAGCCAACTACTTCGATTATAAATGTGGATATTGCAACTGGAATGAGGCCGTTTGATCATTGTACCCTTTACCGGGTACACATTTTATATGGATCGATCAAATAGCAGAGTTCAAACCATTGTATCGCATTATGCAATTTATATTATATCGGGAATGACCCCAACCGAAAATCCTATCTGATAACACACAGTATGGTTTACAATGACCGCTACCATCTGCCCTAAATGTGGAAAAGGCACTACTATATTGCTCAGTGGTGTATGCAGAGAATGTTTTTTTCAGGATTTTGTTCTGGCCCAGTTACCCCAGGTGATACATGCAAAGCTGTGTGCCACATGTGGAGCACGTTTTACCCGCGGCAGATGGACAGATGAATATGACACTGAAACTGTTGTCCTGAAAACAGTCGAAGATAATCTTTCGATACATGAAGCTGCAGAAGATGTTGAAGTATGTATAGTTCCCAGGCAGTTAACTCCGCACATGTACAAGGCAGAAGTGGAAGTAATTGCAGCAATACAGGGAGAAAGTGTTACTGCTGTTCTCTCAACCGAGATTAGAATAATTCGTGAATCATGTGAGATGTGCAGCCGGATATCAGGAGGTTATTTCGAAGGGATCCTCCAGATAAGGGCTACAGATAGGACACCTACTGAGAACGAGCTTGCAACATGCCTTAAAATCGTGAATATGACCATTGACAGGATGCGCGCCAAGGGTGACCGTCTGGCATTCATTACTGAAACTATCAGATCAAAGGAGGGGCTGGACCTCTACATCGGATCGGTCAATTCAGGCAGACATATTTGTAAAGCAATAATAGAAGAACTGGGTGGCACGTTCACCGAGTCTCCTTCCCTGTTCGGTCAGAAAGATGGCAGGGATATCTACAGGATAACTTTTTCCATGAGACTGCCGCGCTTTACACCCGGTGACATCATAAGTATCAGGAACAGGAAAATAGTGGTGAAACACATGGAAAAGAAGCTGACAGGTACTGACCTCGCGGATAGTTCACGCTTCATAGCCGCCGAAGATGAAATTGCATTGGCCAAACATGTAGGAAACATCAGGGATGCGGTCAATGCTGTGCTTGTTTCTGAAGAAGAACATGAACTTATGATACTGGACCCATTCACTTTCAGGACCGTAAATGTGAAGAAACCTTCAGGATTCTCAATATCTGAAGACGACGAGATCCCGGTGATCAGGATAGAAGATGTACTATTCCTCTTGCCTCCTGAATGGAGAAAGAACAATAACTGAAGGACTGATCTATTGAATGTGCTTGTAATTGGTTTCAGTACCCGTAATATTGTCTGCTCAGGCAGCCGGGCAGGTTACAATATGTATGCCATCGATACATTTTGCGATCAGGATACAATAGCATGCTGCATTGCCACAAAGGAGCTGCCTCATGAAATTGATATAAAAAGCAAAGATGCGGCAGACATTATCTTAGACATGGTCCGAAGCTTTGGAGTGGATTTTGATGCTATTGTTCCAGGTTCCGGATTTGAAACAATGGACTTTGCTCCTCTGCCCTGGGCAGTGCTTGCAAGTGACCCAGCACGCATTCAGTTAGTACAGGATAAGCTCATTCTGTCCTGCAAGCTCGCAGAACTTGACCTTCCTCACCCGCACGTTTACGAGAATGTTGATGATAATCCTGATAAATTCCCTGTAATGATCAAACCCCGCAAAGGAGGTGGAGGGATATTCAACAGAATAGCCTGCAACGGACAGGAACTTTTAGAAGCGTTACAGGATATCCTGGGAACTGAACCGTCCTTTTCCCGTAGTGATCTTATGATGCAGGAGTTCATTGAGGGTATATCTGCAAGTGTATCACTCATTGCCAGCAAAGATAAAGCAGTAGCTTTGGCAGTGAATGAGCAGCTGATAGGGATTCCCTGGCTGACAAGGATGCAATTTGCCTATTGCGGCAATATCACTCCTTATGAAGAAAAATATGCAGAGGAAATGTGCAATATCTCAGAAAAGCTCATCATCGAACTAGGGCTCCTCGGATCTGTGGGGATAGACTTTATAGTAACGGAGGATGGACCACAGATAATAGAAGTGAATCCTCGGTTCCAGGGAAGTCTTGATACCGTAGAACTGGCCACCGGAATAAACCTTTTCGATGCACATGTGCAAGCATTTAGGGGTAAGCTGCCCCAAAGATGTGGAAAGGTACTAAGGTCTGCCGGCAGATGCATTATATATACAGATAAGGAGATAAGGATGAATTCACATGTTCTGGCCGAGATGTGCAAACAACAAATAGCAGATATACCCCAAAAAGATTACGTGGCGCTTGCAGACTATCCTGTGACATCTGTATTACACACTGGCTTGAACCGCAGCAGCGTTCTTAATTTGTTGGAAAGGGATGCTGAAAGGATCAAACGACTGATCGAGAACTGATCTATATGATCGGGTGCATAGAATATGAGTATCTTGTGCAAAAATTAATATCACAATACAGCAGATTATAGTCCTATTCTTGAGGTGAGCATTTTTGATAGATATGAATGATCCTGTTATCCGGGGATACTTAATTCGGCTTGTGGGTGAAGACGGGCTGGCTATGATCGAAAAAATGCCGGAGGGTGAGGTCACTGACGAGCAAATAGCTCAGTCCACAGGCATACTTCTCAATATAGTAAGGAGAACTCTGTTCATATTGAATGAGAACAAACTTGCTATTTGCAGGAGGGAGAGGGATGCCAGTAGCGGATGGCTCACTTATCTCTGGACCCTCGATATGTCCGACATAGAAAAACAGCTTGTGAAAGAGAAAAAGAGGTTAATAAGGAACCTTAAAGTACGCAAGGAATTTGAGGAAAGTAATGTTTTTTATGTTTGTCCAGAAGGCTGTATAAGAATGGATTTTAAACAGGCGGCAGATTCTGTTTTCATGTGCCCGGACTGTGGCGAGGATATGATACACCAGGATAATTCGTCATTCATTCATATGATACATGAGCGGATCAAAAATCTGGAAAGCAGATGACATGATAACTATGGAAAGAGCATTGCAAATACTCAGAGATGAGGGGTGCTCTGAGAAGGTCATTTCACATTGCATAGCAGTTTCCAAACATGCTACTGAAATTGCGGAAGAACTTGTAGCTTCCGGGAAGCGCGTGGATGTAGAACTGGTGACAATAGGAGGTTTGCTCCATGATCTGGGCAGATGTCGCAGTCATGGAATAGACCATGCTGTGATAGGTGCGGGCATGGCTATGGAACTTGACCTTGATCCTTTGATAGTCAATATAATAAGGAAGCATATCGGGGCAGGCATTACCATAGAAGAAGCAAAAGAACTTGGTCTGCCAGAAGATGATTATGTTCCATTCACCCTCGAAGAGAAGATAGTGGCGCATGCTGATAATTTCACTTCAGGAGATGCAAGGGTAAACATGACACAGCTACTGGAAAAGATGAAGAAAAGAAATTTCACTGAGGATAGCATGGAGCGGATCATTTCACTGGCAGAAGAGATTGGCATCTATCAACTATGATCTTGCGAACAAAGCTTTACTTTAGCTGATCGGGATGACCTTTAACGGAAAGACTTATATATATTCTGATTAATCAATACTGTGTCTGGGTGACAGATACTATCTTTTTGTTAAAGTTTTCTCATTTTGCGACGATGAGGTATACTGATGGTCGATGATAAGTATTTAAAAGGTACAACTACTGTAGGTATAGTTTGTGATAAAGGCGTGGTACTTGCTACCGAAAGACGTGCAACTATGGGTCATTTCATAGCCAGCAAGACAGCCAAAAAGATCTATCAGATCGATGATCTTGTAGGTATGACCACTGCAGGATCAGTAGGAGATGCTCAACAGATCGTGCGCATAATGAGCGTTGAGTCACACCTTTACAAGATGAGGCGTAAAGAGCCCATGACTATTAAAGGCATCACTACGCTCCTGTCAAACATCCTGAGCGGACAACGATACTATCCTCTGATGGTGCAACTGCTTGTGGGTGGTGTGGACAAGAACGGGCCTGCAATATTCTCCCTTGATGCACTTGGAGGCACCATCGAAGAAACAAAAGCTGTAGCAACAGGTTCTGGTTCACCCATGGCTTATGGGGTACTTGAGGACCGGTTCGTGGATGGGATCTCGATAGAGGAAGGAGTAGAACTGGCAATACGTGCCCTTCATAATGCAATGAAGAGAGATTCAGCCTCAGGTAATGGAATAGATGTTGTGGTGATCACAGCTGATAAATTTGATCGGCTGGAAGAAACAGAGGTTCAGCAGTACAGGGATAAATTGAACTGATAACATTCCTGTCAACTTTGTTGACTTTGATTTGACATCTGTTCTATATTATATAGATCAAAATTTTATGTTTTTTTATTTTTCTCAAAGGAAGGCTTTTAATGGCAATAGATGAAGTATTAGCTGATCTAAAACAGAAAATAGACGAGAAATTGCCGAAGGGCACCACTATTTCTAGCGTAGAGTTCGAGGGCCCTCAGCTTGTAATGTATACTGAGAACCCATGGAGTTTTGCGGACAATGGTAATATAGTACGAAACCTCGCAAAAACATTAAGAACACGTATCGTTGTTCGTCCTGATCCAAAAGTTTTGCTGCCACCGGAAGAGTCTGTCAATAAGATCGTTGAAACTGTACCTGAAGATTCGGCCATAGCCAACTATCATTTCGACCCTGATGTGGGAGAAGTTATAATAGAGGCAGAAAAACCCGGGCTTGTGATCGGGAAACATGGAGAGACCCTAAGAGAGATCACAAAAAAGATCGGATGGACACCAAAAGTGGTGCGTGCCCCTCCCATATCCTCACGGACGGTAAAGAACATCCGTGAATTCATGAAAACAAACCACAAGGAAAGGAAAGAAATACTCAAGACCGTGGGACGTAAGATACACAGAGAATGCACATCAAAGGACCAATGGGTCAGGGTCACATCACTGGGCGGCTGTAAGGAGGTAGGAAGAAGCTGCTTCCTGCTATCCACACCTGAATCCTGTGTAATGGTAGATTGCGGTGTTAACGTTGGCTCAGACGAACACATGACACCGTACCTCTACGTCCCTGAGGTTTCACCCTTTAGCAAGCTCGATGCGGTGGTCATCACCCACGCGCACTTGGACCACCAGGGTCTGTTGCCACTTTTATACAAGTACGGGTTTGAAGGACCTGTGTATTGCACACCCCCTACAAGAGATCTTACAGCTTTATTACAGCTTGATTACATAGACGTGGCTTCAAAAGAAGGGGGACGTCCTCCTTATTCTTCTGCAGATGTGCGTGAAGTGCTTAAACACACCATTGTCCTGGACTATGAAGAAGTAACAGATATTGCACCTGACATCAAGCTTACTTTCCACAATGCAGGGCACATCCTTGGCTCCGCTGTTTCTCATTTTCACATAGGAGATGGCCTGCACAATGTGGTCTTTACAGGAGATTTCAAATACGAGAAGACCAGACTTTTCGATCCGGCCGTCAACAAGTTCCCACGTGTGGAAAGTGTGATCATGGAATCCACCTACGGCGGAGCGAACGCACTCCAGCCATCCCTGCAGGATGCAGAGAACCATCTGCAACAGGTTATTAAAAATACTCTCCAGAACAAGGGAATAGTACTGATACCTGCCTTTGCGGTCGGAAGAAGCCAGGAGGTTATGATCGTTCTGGAGGATGCCATACGCAAAGGACTGATAGATAATGTCCCGGTGTATCTTGACGGTATGATATGGGAAGCCACGGCCATCCATGCTACATATCCTGAATATCTTAACAACGACCTGAGAAAGCTCATTTTCCAGAAGGGAGAAAACCCATTCCTTTCAGAATGCTTTAAGCCTGTAGATTCCAATGAGCTCAGGCAGGAGATCATATCTAAACGTGATCCATGCGTGATCCTGTCCACATCAGGAATGATGAACGCCGGTCCTGTGATGGAATATTTTAAAGCCTTTGCTGAAGATGAAAGGAACACGCTTGTGTTCGTGGGCTATCAGGCCGATGGCACACTGGGGCGCAGGATCCAGAAAGGCTGGAAAGAGATACCTCTGAATACCGGAAAAGGAACAGAGGTAATACAAATGAATATGAATGTGGAGATCGTCGATGGGTTCTCTGGTCATTCTGATCGCAGACAGCTCATGGAATATATACGCAAGATGAAACCCAGGCCTGAGCGCGTGTTTACAGAACACGGAGATGAAAGATCATGTATCGATCTCGCAACATCCATCCATAAAAAGAACAAGATGGAAACAAGAGCACTCACAAACCTCGAAACCATTCGTCTTGTGTGATAGCTACAGAAGTCTGTATAGATATGCTATCAGTTCGGCATGGTCCGCAAGTACCATGTCGGCACCTATTAATTTTTCTTTGGGGAGATAAGTGGGTACTGCCACACAGCAGATACCAGCGTTTTTTGCGGATTGTATTCCCAGAGGAGCATTCTCTATCACCACGCATTCTTCAGTTTCAAGTCCAAGCCTGCTAACAGCTGTGAGGTAAGGTTCTGGATCGGGTTTTCCACGGATAACATCTTCTCCTGAAACAATTGCCTCAAAGATGCCGGGATAGAACCTGTCCATGAGCGCATTGACTATAGTCCCATCAGCCCCTGAAGCAACAGCAAGCCTGTACTTTCCTTTGAGCGCCTGCAGGCATGTCTGCATACCCTTGAAGGGTTCTGCCCTGTTGTTCTGTAAGAAATATGCTCTCTTCTTTTTTAGAAATGCTTCGTAATCCGATGTTTTTGGCTCCATGCCTGCCTTACGAAAAATGATATCCACAACGCCTTTGTGATTGGAGCCTTCTATCTCATATATATCCATTTTCGTGATATGGATACCCGCCTCCCCGAATGCCTGCACCCATGCATCGGCATGGTAGGGCATGGAATCCATAAGCACCCCATCAACATCAAAGATCAGACCTTTTAACATGCATATTCATCTCTGGATATCGGATAAATATTTGTGCATGAGAATACACTTAAAAGTAAGATATATTGAATAAGGTTAAAGTGGAAAAAAGTAAACTCCGTTGGCACTTCTTCTAAATTGATATCGTTTGAACAAATCATGGAAGAATGTATCCAAAATCTAAGCCTTTAGAAGATATGGTAACAACCAACGTCTTTTTTTCGTTCAAGTTCACTTTTTCCACTGCGGTAGAATTTCCATCTAAAACAACCTTTACCGAATAGATGCCTTTTTCTCTGATCAAATCACCATACCGCTTATATTCTCCCGGTGGCAGGAAAGATGCTTCATTAAAAATAACAGTATTGTTTATATCTGAAACTGCAAATGCTACTTCATGCCCTTCATCATCATCATTGGATATTCGAACATGAAGTGGAGGATTATCTAAACGATCTTGTTGTTCTTTCACTTCAATATAATGTTGAGAAAAACCATAAATTGTAATAATTAACAATAATACAACTATAATTCCTGTAATTGTGTCTATTTTCTTTCCCATATTTCGTCCTTATCCTTTATTCTTACAAACATTTTTCTTGTTTTACATATACAAATATTTATTTTTTGTTCTAATGTGCTATATATAAAAAAAATGTGATGTAGACCCTTAGCATTTTATCCGATTGAAGGTTTGAGGTTTTGAGAATAAGTACTAGCAAGATAGAATGCGGATAGGTATAGTATGCCCTTCATGTGAACAGAGCTATGACATAGGATGGCTAACTGCTCAAATAGAGGAGGCTGAACCGATCAAAGGTGAAGCATACCCTAAAAAATAAATACTAAAATGTGCCTGGTAGCACTTCTCTTCGACATTGATCATTGGTTTTGCTTTTTATCCAGTTCCTTCTTTATTTCCGATGCCTCTTTTTTGTATTTGGCGGACATTGAACTGTGGATATCTTCATCAATGATGTTGTCCTTCAGGTCCGAATCAATTGCTGAGAGGACCTTCTGTATTGAAGCGTACCTATATTCCAGTTCCTGGATATCCGTACCTTTTTTATGCGTATCTTTGTTCTTTTTATTCAGATAGATGGCTCCTCCAAGGACCAGAAGGCCAGTAATGAAGAACGCAGCAGACAAGTACATGGGATCATTTGATGCCTTTGCCTTTGTTGTGGACACTGTGATCTCATTGAAGGACGGATGAGAGAAAAAGAAAGTCGTGATATTACCCTCGCGCCTGGAATTAGAAGATAATGACATCCCATTCCCGTCAATTATCACCGGATCAAAACCCTGATCTGTTTTCACATTCAGCACAAGAGAGTGGATCGAAGATGGCTGGTATTCTGGCACTGTGAGCATTTTGGTGAACTGCCCATTGGACCTTTGCGGTAAGAGATAGACCAGACTGTACAACTGCGGCAACCCCGATGATACGGAAGTGAGATTCTCACTGAAATAGAGGATATCTATTGTCCTGTTATAGCCTATATCCGTTGCAGATGTGGCATCAGACATATCCTGTTTTTGAAAAAGCATTATTGTGGAATCTGCCGGAACTGAGAGACCTATCATCGTAACATTTGCGTTACCGGACAGAAGTGTCCATGTTTCCTGCACAAGTATCCCATCCGCATAGCTCATATCCAGATCAATGATATACTGCTGGAAAGACATACCAGAAAGATCAGTGTCATTTCCAGCCATCGTGATAGCTGCATTATCTGCTGCGCCCGTATGGGACAACAGAAAAAGGCAGATGATGATGAATGCTAGCTTCAAACAAAAGAAAATCTGCTGACCTGACCTCTTATTTGATAAATGAAGATTCATGGACCTATCCCTTTTAGTGCATCATGTGTGGCAATTGTTATATGTTTTTGCTTTCAGTGGCTATCCTTGACCATAATGTACTTGCCCTATATTTTTTTGGTGAACCGTAGAAATGGCTTCGACAAACACATATATATATATCAATCTGTAAAGTATAGGTCTGGTAAAGTTGTGTATGAGGATGATAGATGACGGATGATGGTGGTAATTAGGTCGCCTTGGGTCTGAGATCTGTCTGACATCAGCAAACTCCCACATCAACTGTCGGGTACCTTCTAAAAGAAGGCCAGGCGGAAAATTCCACATGCTGCAAAGTATCATGCTGAGCATCATGATGGTATAAAGAGAGATAAGGGAGAGGCAAGCTGTCCTGCACTATACGCATGTGTGCTTACCTCAAACTTTAAATATAAATACATAAGTATAAAAAGAAGTAAAAATATATAGTAGCACTATAGGGTAATGACGCAATTCCATTCATAAGGAATTCGTGGAAATCCACATATTACAGCTATGTGGTCATTCACATGTTCATTACACAAGTGTACTCAGTAATCCAGCGAGGGGATGAACGTGCAGTCCATAGTACAGGAAGCATTAAAACACACAGAAAAGGATAGAGAGTATCGAAAAACAGTAGCAGTGGATGATCAGCTTGAAGGCTTCGGAATGCCGCGTATCACGATCGTAGGTTGTGGTGGCGCAGGAAATAATACCATTAACAGGCTTTACAACATTGGAATAGACGGCGCCGAGACCATTGCCATCAACACTGATAAACAGCATCTGGACAACATCAGGGCTGACAAGAAGATCCTTGTAGGTAAGACACTTACCCGCGGACTTGGTGCCGGAGGATATCCCGAAGTGGGCGCAAAGGCAGCAGAACTGGCTCGCGGTACACTTGAAGATATATTCAAGGAGACAGATCTTGTATTCATAACTGCAGGTATGGGAGGAGGTACCGGTACAGGTGTGGCACCCGTTGTTGCAGAGATAGCAAAGGAACAGGGAGCCATAGTAGTGGGCATGGTCTCCAGTCCGTTCAGGGTGGAACGAGCAAGGACAGTCAAGGCAGAGGAAGGCCTCGAGGATCTGCGCAAAGCCGCAGATACTGTAATAGTACTTGACAATAACAGACTGCTGGAATATGTACCAAACCTGCCCATAGAGCAGGCATTCTCAGTAATGGACCAGCTCATAGCGGAAACTGTAAAAGGCATCACTGAAACGATAACACAGCCATCTCTTATTAACTTGGACTACGCAGACATAAGGGCGATCATGGGATGCGGAGGTGTTGCTGTCATGCTCGTGGGAGAGAGCAAGAACCAGGACAAGAGCAATGACGTAGTACGTACTGCATTGAACCATCCCTTACTAGATGTGGACTACAGGGGAGCAACTGGCAGTCTTGTGCATATTACAGGCGGTCCGGACCTCAGCCTTAAAGAAGCAGAAGAGATTGCTTCATCCCTTACTTATGAGCTTTCGCCCAATGCCAATGTAATATGGGGTGCGAGGATAAGGGAGGACTATGAAGGAAAAGTGCGTGTTATGGCCATCATGACAGGTGTCCAGTCTGCACAGGTGCTAGGGCCTAAGAATTCGGCAGCTGCAATGCCCCAGGCGGTAAAAAACAATCCATCCGCATATAACAGGACGCGTCAATCAGTTGTTGAGCCTCTTGGCCAGAGAAGACATGGCGGGTCAATAATCGATATAATAAACTGAACTTAGAAAACCCAGGTTACTTTACCTGGTCCCTTCTTTTTTATTGCAGATATTCTTTTTAACTTGTTGTACAATTAGTGTTACATGGATATCCTGGTTGCTACGGGAAAACTTGCAGAAGGTACTGTACGGAAAGCTGTTGGTTCAAAAGCTCATATTATAGTACTGGACATGGACATAGCGGCATTTATAACACCGCGCCGTCTTATTGATGCTTTGAAAAAAGAACGTGCTCAAAAGCACTACGATATGATCTTTGTTCCAGGCCTTGTATCAGGGGATTTTTCAAGAGTTGCGCAAGAGCTTGAAAGTAAAGTGTATCTCGGCCCAAAACATGCTTATGATCTTGAATATGTTCTGGATTTCGTCGGAAAGATTGAGTTTTCTGCCACTGTCCCTGCCTGTGAACTGCTGGCAGATGTCAGAAAGAGGATCGCCCTGGAAAAAGTGCAACAGATAGAAACTGCCTCTGAACCTTTAATGTGCATAAAGGACCTCAAGCTTGGAGGGGGCAGCCGTATGAAGATACTGGCTGAGATAGTGGATGCCACAGGTATAGAAACCACTGCCCTTGAAAAGAAAATACTGGCTTTTGTTGATCATGGTGCAGACATGATAGACCTGGGCGCATCCCTCAATGCTACGCCAGATGATGTGGAACGTACCATCCGTGTTGCCAGAAAAGTGACTACATTGCCCATCAGTATCGATACACTTGAACCTGCTCTTCTCGCACGCGCAATAGGAACAGGTGTTGATCTGGTATTAAGTCTCAATGATAGCAACCTTGATGAGATCGGTCCTCTCGCAGCATCCGAAAAAGTTGCTGTTGTGATCATACCCGATAGTTGCGAAGGACTGGAAAGCCTTATAAAGAATATCGAAAAGGCAAAGGAACTAGGCATTCGGAAGATCATTGCAGACCCTGTTCTTGATCCCATTGGCCATGGTATAGCCAGTTCCATTGTGCGCTACTATGGATTTAATAGATCGTTCCCTGAGATTCCTGTATTCTTCGGAGCAGGGAACGTAACTGAACTACTGGATGTTGATTCCCATGGAGTGAATGCAACCCTTTGCGGCATAGCAGCTGATCTGGGCGCCAGTATACTTTTTACCCCGGAGTATAGTAATAAGACCCAAGGATCGATAAGAGAATTAAAAGTGGCATCCCAGATGATGATACTTGCAATGGAAAGGCAGAGTTCCCCAAAGGACCTGGGCATAGACCTTATAGTACTTAAAGAGAAAAGAAGGCGGGAAGATGCAGATATACCTTCTGAGTTCACAACGGCTAAAGAGCACAGGATGTGGAAGATAGATCCTGCCGGAAGTGTGAAGATAGGTATAATCCCTTATGATGAGAGAACAAATGAAGGTTTGATAGTTGCTGAGCATGAAAATGCCAAAATTGTGGGCACCAATGCAAAAACAGTTCTGGATACGCTTATTGATATGCAGCTTGTATCTACCTTGGAACATGCCGGTTATCTTGGCCAGGAGCTTAAAAAAGCAGAAATTGCCTTAAAGTTTAATAGAAGTTATGCACAGGATGATGAGTTCTAGGTGTTATTATGATACTTCAACAAGAAGATAAAGATGCCATAGTGGCAATCGTAGCTGCACGTCATTTCTCTGAGCAGAAATGGAAATGGATCAACCTGAAAAAAGATATACAAAAGGTTTTGAAAGCCTTTGAGGAAATAAAAGAGCAGTACGATAAATATCCGTATATGAGCAAAGATTGGTATGTAGAGAATTCAGCGACCAAAGGTACACATATGTGCGATACCTGGGAAGAGCTCCTTCTTCTGGTGGAGTTCCTGAGGGATTATGCCCAGTACTTCGATTTCATGGTCAGGTATGAAGGTGGGAGAAAGATGTTCTGCATTGCCAGCCATGATGGGAAACTCACACACGAACAGGAGAATGCGATCACTGTCGCAAGGAGGCTCAGATGCAATGTTATCGTATTCTCCGTAGAAGTACCGGATTCCATTGAGTTCGATCTGATGCAGATGGGAGGAGGGACATAACTTAAAGTGGATCGACATGCCATTAATGCCATAGGATCCTAACCAACTTTTTATATAGTATTGAAGAATATTAGCCCCAGCCAGTCTCATTTATACATGAGCTGTGAACACAGCTTACTAATATGATACTCATACGTGATATATAATACGTAAATCAGAATCAAAGACAAATAGAGGAGTTACATAATGGATGTTCTATATTACCTGGCACCTCTTGCCGGTCTTGTCAGTCTGATATTCGCTGGCTTCTTTGCAAGCAGTGTTCTTAAAGAAGGCACTGGATCAAAGGAGATGCAGAAAATATCAGCTGCCATACAGGAAGGTGCAATGGCTTATCTGAATCGTCAGTACAAAACAATAGCTATTGTGGCAATCATTCTGGCAGCCCTTATATACACACTGCTGCCGGACGGAGGTAAGATCGCCATCGGTTTCCTTGTGGGTGCCATCAGTTCTGCTATTGCGGGTTACATAGGAATGAACGTATCTGTAAGAGCAAATGTAAGGACAGCTCATGCTGCTGCCGGTGGTCTGCAAAAAGCAATGCATGTGGCATTCCGTGGTGGAGCGGTCACAGGTCTTGCTGTGGTCGGACTTGCTTTGCTTGGTACCAGCGGATTCTACATACTTTACGGTGACGTAGACCTTGTGGTCGGTTTCGGTTTCGGTGCCAGTCTTATAAGCCTGTTCGCTAGGGTTGGCGGTGGTATATTCACAAAGGCTGCAGACGTAGGTGCAGACCTTGTGGGTAAGATCGAAGCGGGTATCCCCGAAGATGACCCGCGTAACGCTGCTGTTATTGCCGACAATGTAGGAGACAATGTAGGCGACTGCGCTGGCATGGGTGCGGATCTGTTCGAAACATATGTTGTCACTGTGCTGGCTTCAATGTTACTGGGTTCACTTGTGATCGATAAATACCCTAATGCTGTCCTGTATCCCTTGATACTGGGTTCATCCGCAATTATTGCTTCCATCATATCGATCTTCTTCGTAAAGATAGGCTCAGATGGTAAAATAATGAAAGCTCTGTACAAGGGCGTTGCAGGCTCCGCTATCATTAGTCTTGTATTCTTCTATTTCATCACTGATTCACTGATGGATGATATAAGGATCTATCTTGCAGCTGTGGTAGGTATAGTGATCATGGTCCTCATGGTGGTTTTCACCGAATATTACACTTCTACGAAATTCCGCCCTGTGAAGACAATTGCTGCGTCTTCAAAGACGGGTGCAGGAACTAATGTTATCTCCGGCCTTGCCATTGGTTTTGAGAGTACTGCTCTGCCTGTAGTGGCAATTGTGCTCGGTATACTTGCTTCTTACTTTGTCGTGGGAGGCATGACAGATCCTGCAGTAGGGTTATATGGTATAGCCATTGCAGCTGCAGCAATGCTATCTACAACTGGTATGATCGTTGCACTTGACTCCTATGGCCCCATCACCGATAATGCGGGCGGGATAGCTGAAATGGCAGGGATGCCTTCAAGCGTGCGCAAGGTCACTGATGCCCTGGATGCAGTAGGCAACACAACAAAGGCTGTTACAAAAGGTTATGCTATCGGCTCTGCGGCTTTGGGAGCCCTGGCTTTGTTCGCAGATTACAAACACAAGGTTTCACCTGCTGGTACTTCCCTCAACCTGAGCCTGGATCAGCCAGTAGTACTAGTCGGCCTCTTTATTGGTGGACTGCTGCCGTTCCTGTTCACAGCTGTCACTATGCAGGCTGTGGGCAAGGCAGCTGTAAAGATCGTCGATGAAGTACGGCGTCAGTTCAAAGAGATCCCCGGTATCATGGAAGGGACAGCAAAACCTGAATACGGAAAATGTGTGGACATTGTGACCGCTGCAGCTATTCGTGAAATGGCCATCCCCGGTTTCCTTGCAATAGTGGTCCCTCTTGCAGTAGGCCTTTTGCTGGGTCCATCTGCTCTTGGCGGACTGCTCATAGGTCTTATCGTTGCAGGTTTGCTGCTTGCACTTACAATGGATAACGGCGGAGGAGCCTGGGACAATGCCAAGAAGTACATAGAGGACGGAAATTATGGTGGAAAAGGTTCAGATGCACACAAAGCTGCAGTAGTGGGTGATACCGTAGGTGACCCCTTCAAAGACACCTCTGGTCCTGCCCTCAATGCTCTGATCAAAGTGGTAAACATGATCGCCATTCTGTTCTCTGCTCTTTTCATTGGCAAAGGACTACTGTGATCGACCAAAGCCTGGAGGCCATCAGGCCTCACTCTTTTTTAAGTTTTTAGGAACACTTTTTATATTAATATGTATTAGGTAGCTACAGGAGCAGAAGCATGCATGAAGGCCTGGGCACTTTACTGAACAAGGGATATAGGACATGGAACCGGAACATGATAACAGCTGTTCCTTTCATTCTCGACCTGATGGCAACAATCATCTTTTCTTTGTTCGCTGTAATCCTTTTCTTAATGGTCTTTGTAATGCCCGAAATAGCTTCTTCCACTATAGCTGATAATGTACCGCCCGAAGTATACCTGGAAATACTTGGTTCACTCTTAAAAGAAAATTTCCTGCTGTTCATAGCATGTACGCTGTTCCTCTTATTATTGTTCTTATTTATAGGATCATTTTTTGAAGCAGGGGCTATCGGCATGTGCCGTCTTGCACTGCTTAGCGGCGATACGTCCGTAGGACAAATGTGGTCATCTGCCCGTCACCATGTTCTGAACCTTATGCTTGCTAAAATACTGATAGCTCTTATAATAATGGCAGGTGTGGTATTCCTGGTACCCGGTATGCTCAGTGCAGATGAACTTGGATCATTGGGATCAAATCCAACTTCCACAGGAAGCATACTGATAGCCTTAGGTATATTGGCCTGGTTCCTCTATGCTCTGGTTGCCGGAATATTGCTGTTCTTTGTAGAATATGCCTTAGTTGTGGATGACCTGGACCCCATCTCAGCACTCGAGAGGAGTTTAGAGTTCTTCAGAGATAACAAGGCCGGCGTGATCTCGATCATCGGAATAATAGTTGCCATTTCCCTGGGACTTGAAATATTTGGAAGTGCTATCAGTTCGGTGGAAGCCCTGTCAGATGTATGGAGTCTGGTGTATCTTTTCCTTTCTGTGCTTATAATAAGACCACTCACAACTATCTGGATAACACGGATGTATATGGACCGTACAGGGAAGGAACTTTATTCCTTCGATATATATGCCTTTGAATAAAGGAAGTCACTGTTTTTGAAGTAACTTGCATGCCTGACAGAGTTCACCGCTGCACGCCTGTCCGCATAAACGGCAATTAGCAAGTTTTCCAATGGGCATTTCCCTGGCAAGGACTTCTGCCATCTTATCAAAACCACTCAAAAGAGCATATTTTGTCCCCGGATGCTTATCCTCAAAATCATCCAGCATTTCCCTTACCTCTCCCCTCATAGCCTCATGTGCATAAGGACAGGCACCGGTACTAAGCGGCAGACCATTAAGATAAGCATACATGGCAACCTCTTTTTCGGGAACGTAACGCAATGGTTTTATCCTGAGCACCAGTCCCTCCAGTTCACAAGGAGGAACAAGACGTACCATACGTGCCACATCGCCTTTGAGATGGTTCAGCATGATAGTCTGTGCCTCATCGTCCAGATTATGCCCGATAGCAAGTTTAGTGGCACCTAATTCCAGAGCCTTGCGGTTAAGGATGGATTTACGCAGGACACCACAATAGCTACATGTCCCTTTTTCACGCTCCCATGAAGCTATTTCATCCATTGTCCGGTCATATTCCTCCCTGAAAGAGAGGATGATATGTTCCACATCAAGCCTGCTGGTAAGCCCTTTAGCCTGTTCCAGAGTATTTTGCCGATATCCTGCGATACCTTCATCCACTGAAAGAGCGACTAGCCTGATATCCGGACGTTCTCCTAGGATCTTATGGAGCATGTAGAGCAGCACACTGCTGTCCTTGCCCCCGCTAACAGCCACAGCTATAGTCTCGTTCTTGCGCACAGAGTAATGCTTACGGATCGTGAGCTTGATCTTCCTTTCCACATCTTCCATGAAATGCTTCTTGCACAGGTGCATCCCTGAATACCGCTGGTATATTATGGAATCATGCTTGCACTTATCACATTTGATGGTCATAGGTTAATTCCTGCACCAAAAAAGGCAGCTTACTATTTATTGTTGTGGTGAACAGATGAACTCGCTTAACCGACAGATGCCCGGAGCTGGAACTAACCGGAAAAACTTATAAAGATACAGCTCCTCTTCAGGGTATAATTTTCAATGTTCTAAAAACGAAAAGGATGATCCAATATCCATGATCACTGAAAATATATCTATACACCTTTTATTGCTGTCTGTGCTTGCAGGTTATCTGATGGGTGTGGTATCAGGACTGATACCCGGATTGCACAGCAACAATTTTGCCCTGTTGCTGGTATCGATATCTCCTGTGCTCATTGAAAGCGGCATACCGGCTGTATATATCATCTGCATGATACTTGCAAACTGTATCACTCATACCTTTCATGATATAATACCTGCTATCTACCTGGGAGTACCGAACTCGGACATGGCACTGGCAGTACTTCCGGGACACCAATTATTGCTCGATGGCAGAGGACCTGAAGCGATACGCCTGTCTGCCCTGGGAAGCGCAGGTTCTGTTATCGTATCCATCATCCTGCTTTTGCCTTTTGGCTTTTTATTGTACACGATATACCCCCTTATACAGGACTATATAGGCTGGATCCTCCTCTTCATAGCAGTACTTATGATAGTAACTGAAAAAGGAGAGTACACACCAGGCCAGGGGTCCTTTACCCGATACAGACACATGTCTTATGCATTCATGGTATTCATGATGAGTGGCCTGCTGGGCATCTTTGCTTTCGGAAAGGAGAACATGGCAAGCTCGCTCTTTGGATCGGACAGTCCATCGATACTGCTTCCGTTGTTAAGCGGTCTGTTTGGAGCTTCACAGCTAATAGTAAGTCTGACAACAGACTCGGTTATTCCACCCCAGCGCACTTCGCTGATCACACTGCCTGCCCACAGGACAATAAGAGCAATTACCTCCGGAAGCTGTGCAGGTTCTTTTGTAGCCTGGTTGCCTGGAGTGTCATCTTCCGTAGCCACATTGCTGGCAGAACTGGTTGGCAGGATACATAGAAAAAATGATCCTGGAAAATATGCTGCATCTGAAGACCCACTGGATGAAGCCAGAGAGTTCATTGTATCAGTATCAGGTGTTAATACAGCGAATGCTGTTTTTGGCCTTTTCGTTTTTTTCTTCATTGGCAGGGCCCGTAATGGAGCCATAGTTGCAATATCATCTTTCTTAGAACCATCAGCAATTAGCATATCCATTATCCTTATTCTGCTATGTGTGGTGATACTTGCGTCTATATTCTCCTATTATTCCACTATAAAAATAGGAAATATCATTCACCTGTTCATGGAAAAAATAGACTACAGAAAACTTAGCATCGCAGTACTGGCAGGTCTTGTAATTATGGTCACCGTATTCACAGGGGTCTTCGGGACCATAATATTCCTCATGGCCACATCCATAGGACTGCTGCCATCTTTCATGCATGTGAGAAAAAGTAATGCCATGGGTGTGATCTTACTGCCGGTTATTCTGTATTTCCTGTAAAATTCAAATTATTATTGCTGAAAACCATTGATCATCTGCATCATGTTATCTTTGATCTGTGCCACAGCATCCACCCATTTGCCTCCTATATCAATGGGTGCAACACCTTCGAGATCTGCCCGGACAAGATCCTCATCGTAGGGTATCTCACCAAGCACAGATATCCCAAGCGCCTCAAGCTGAGGTTTGAGATCCACAGACTTGCCTTTGTTGATGACCGCTGCCAGATGTTTGACGCCTATGTCCTCAGAAAGGTGCTTAATCCTTTCAGCAGTTTCCAGTGAGCGCTTGCCTGGCTCAACGACGATGATCATCAGGTCTATGCCCTTCGTGGTCCCTCTGCCAAGATGCTCTATCCCTGCCTCCATATCAAGTATTACCGCACTGGTATCCTTCAGCACCACGTGTCTGAGGAAAGCTTTAAGGAAAGAGGACGCAGGACACATGCAGCCGCTACCGCCAGTATCAATGGTACCCATAACTAACATCTTTACATTATCAGGCCCCGCTACCCCGAACCTGTCTATAATGTCATCGACTTTCGGGTTGAACTTGAACATGCCTCCTTTTTCACCTGCACGCTCTTCTATCATATCCTGATAGTCCGTAAGGGGATTAGGAGGCTTGCTTATGCCTATGGAAGATGCAAGGTTCATATCTGCATCAGCATCTATGGCAACTACATCAAAACCATCTCGTGCAAGCATCCGCGCAAGAGTACCCGAAAGCGTGGTCTTACCTACACCGCCTTTACCTGTGACAGCAATTTTCACCATGCATTGAACAGGTGCATAATATAAATTATACCTTCCGGTATCCTGTAATTATAATTCCTGTAACTTAGATATTGATATAACTGATGTAAATGAAATTAACATGACCTTAACTTATTCATAAATGAGAGCATCTTTTAGTACCATTATTTATATTCGCCAATATCAATAGTTGTGAGATACAGAATGGATGAAAGATACCGGAAGATAAAGAATATACTGCTCCAGGTCCTTTTCCTGAACCTTGCGGTTTCCTTTGCCAAGATCATCTACGGCATGTCAACCAATACCCTCAGTATGCAATCCGATGGTTACCATTCCCTGTTCGATGGTGTCTCTAATATAGTTGGTCTGATTGGCATACAGGCAGCTTCCAAACCTCCTGATACAGAACATCCTTACGGACATCGCAAGTTCGAGACAATGGCATCTGTTTTCATCGCTGTGCTGCTGATGTTTGCCGGCTTTAATATAGTGAACTCAGCTTTAGGTAGGTTTGGAAGTGGGATCATACCCGAAGTGACAACATTTAGTTTCCTGGTGATGATCGGTACAATGGCAATTAACTACATGGTAACCACCTATGAACATCGTAATGGAGTAAAATTGCAAAGTGAAGTGCTGATAGCCGATTCCATGCATACCAGAAGTGATATCTATGTATCCCTTTCTGTCATCCTGGGACTCATTGCCATAAAAGCAGGTTTTCCCGTACTTGATCCGATCATAGCGATCATAATTTCAGGGATCATCGTTTATACAGGCATAAGGATAATCATGACAAGTTCTTCCGTTCTGTGCGATACGTCTCAGATCAATGCTCAAGAAATACATAACGTAGTATGTGAAGTGGAAGGAGTTATAGGCTGCCATAATATAAGGAGCAGAGGGTCTGCAGGCCATATATATATCGACCTGCATGTAGAAGTGCATCCCACAATGCCTACTCTCATGTCCCATGACATTGCAGATACTGTGGAATTCAGGCTAAAACAACACTTTGATGGTGTACAGGATGTTATCATCCACATCGAACCGGCTCCACTTGAGCCTGCTTCATGAAAAGGGATGAGCGGG
>JAHFZE010000297.1 GCA_020854785.1 Methanomethylovorans sp. | reverse complement strand
GGAAAAGTGACTGTGGATGTGTATAATGCAGCTTCTGTTCATGCCAGGAAACTAGTAGGAATGCTGTTCCAGTTTCCCCAGCAGCAACTATTTGCAAGGACAGTGTTTGAAGATGTCGCTTTTGCACCATCCAACTTTGGAATTTCCGGTGAGGAATTGCGTTCAAAAGTGAGCTGGTCATTAAAACTGCTGGGAATGGATGGAAAGATCGCTTCAAGATCACCTTTCAGTTTAAGTAATGGCCATATGAGGCTGGTGGCCCTTGCCGGTGTCATCGCTGCAAGTCCTAAATATATCGTTCTTGATGAACCCTTCACAGGGCTTGATCCTAAGGGCAGAAAAGAACTCTCCAAGGCATTGGCACAGGTTCATGCCATGGGGATCACTATAGTGGTCATAACTCACAATTTAGATCATGTGTTGCCCTCAGCTACCAGGATGGTTTTCATGGACCAGGGAAAAATAGCATTTGATGGCACACCTGATGACTTTTTTTTATCTACTCTTCCACAAATTCCTGATATTCCTTTGTTGATGAGGGAGCTTCGCAGATGCGGGATAAAGGTCGAAGAAAAAATATTCGATGTGGAAGAGGCTTTCCAGGAAATAATGCGTATCAAAAGGATGGGGACAGCACATGAATGAACTGTTCTTTTCCTACATTGAGGGAAGATCTGTTCTTCACAGGCTGGACCCCCGTACGAAACTTGTATCAGTAATGCTGCTTAGTGTTGTTGTACTGGGGGCATCCAGTTCTCAGGATATGGTTTTGTTATCAAGTGCTTTTCTCTTATTTGCACTTCTTGCAAAGCAGGGAATAAAGCACCATCTTAACTCTC
Organism: Methanomethylovorans sp.; assembly: GCA_020854785.1. Lineage (GTDB taxonomy): Archaea > Halobacteriota > Methanosarcinia > Methanosarcinales > Methanosarcinaceae > Methanomethylovorans. Next base: position 1,960 of record JAHFZE010000297.1, on the reverse strand, counting down.
TTCGTCCCATGCTGTTGTTCTTCATTTTCATTTTCTTGGTAGAGGTCATGTTCTCAGAAAGTGAGGGACTGTTTTACCTGGGGCCATTAGGTGTAAGTTATGAAGGACTCTGGAAAGGGATGCTTGTTACTTCACGATTCATTCTGCTTGTCCTTTTCGCCTCATTGCTTATTTCAACCACACGTCCTGCCCTCATTACTTTAGGTATAGAAAGGATGCTGCGCCCACTACCCCTTTCTCTGTTGGGCATTTCATCCTATGACCTTGCCACCATGATGTCCATTTCCATGCGTTTTGTGCCCTTGCTTCACGAGAGTCTGCAGCAAATCACAGAAGCACAGGTTTCCAGAGGTATGGATCTGCGTCGTAATCCTTTGAAGGCCATTCCTTCCATAGCTGTGCCTATGATCCGCAATACATTGCGTGTGACAGAGGACCTGGCGATGGCTATGGAAAGCCGATGTTATCAGGGTGCATACAGGACATCCATGTTAGAACTGGATATGCACAAAGAGGATTGGCTATCTCTCTTGATAGTGGCATTTATAATTATTTTGTTCTTCTATCCCCCGATCTGACGGTTACTTATATGAACTATTGTTCATATGTTCATATATATGTCCCATTCATGCATGGATGAAGCAGCTATTAAAGCTATGATCCATAGGCTGCCCTCTGAACAAGTGCTGAACCGCATATGCCAAACTTTTGGTGCATTACAATGCACAACACGTCTGCAGATCCTTCTACTTTTACAGCAGTGTCCTCTTTGTGTGACTGATATTGAAAATATGCTGGGACAATCCCAATCGGCTATCTCTCACAGCTTGCGTACCCTGCGCCAGCTAGACCTTGTGAGGACAAAAAGAGAAGGCCGTTTTACTGTCTATCATCTGGCTGATGAGCACGTAAGTGTACTTGTGGAGATGTGCAAGCAACACGCAAAGGAGATGGAATCCTGATATCCGAAGCATCGATCATACAGATCCTGTATGGCATTTCATTTGAATCCTGGTCACTTTTCCTGGAGATGTCTCCTTATCTTTTCCTGGGATTCCTGATCGCAGGCATATTGCATGCATTTGTGCCGGACGAAAAAGTGCTGTCTTATCTGGGTGAATCAGCAGGAAAAGTAAGGTCTGTGATCAATGCATCTATCATGGGTTTGCCGTTGCCGTTATGTTCATGTGGAGTGGTACCTACGGCCTTATCTCTTAAGAAAAGAGGTGCAACAAAAGGGGCTACGTTATCCTTCATGATCTCTACACCGGAAACAGGAGTTGATTCCATTGCGATTACCTACGCTTTGCTTGATCCCATAATGACGGTATTCAGGCCATTGGCTACACTGTTCACGGCTATAGCAGCAGGCATAGTTGAAAACTTTTCATCGGTAACTGAGAAGAAGACCCATTTAAACAAACCCCTTGTCATGATGCACGCTCCAGCTATCCAAGGATGCGGTTGTTCCTGTCCGGGAGGGGCATGCTCTTCGGATATTAATACTGGTACAGTTCCCAGAATATCAGCTGGTATAAAGTATGCATTTGTAGACCTTCTTGGGGATATTTCAAAATGGCTGATAATAGGGACCATAATTGCAGGCATTATTGCATACTTGATACCTGAAGAGGTTATCAGTTCCTATCTGGGTGGTGGGATTTTTTCAATGTTGATAATGCTTCTGATAGGCATACCTCTCTATATTTGTGCGACCACGTCTACGCCTCTTGCTGCAGCACTGGTTGCAAAAGGTATGAGCCCGGGTACAGCTTTTGTGTTCCTCCTTGCAGGGCCGGCAACGAACGCTGCGACCATCACCATGGTAATGAAATTCCTGGGAAAAAGGACTGCAATGGTCTATGTTGGCATGATAGCAGTATGTTCCATTGGCTTTGGACTGCTGCTTGATTTCATCTATCTGGGTCTTGGGATCCGGGCAGCAGCAATCGTGGGAAGT
>JAHFZE010000086.1 GCA_020854785.1 Methanomethylovorans sp. | reverse complement strand
TTGCCGCATACCTCCGGATAGTTCATAAGGGAAACTATCCCTGAACTGGGTAAGGCCCACCAGCTCAAGGTATTTTTCAGTATCTTCTTTTGCTTTTTTTCTGGAAATGCCTTTCATCTCCGGACCAAAGATGATGTTCTCAGTGACGGTCCTCCAGGGGAAGAGCGAATATTCCTGAAATACCATGCCTCTTTTTGAGTCAGGTATGGATATTTTTGCTCCATCCAATAATATTTCTCCAGAATCGGGGGTATCAAGTCCGGCAATGATGCGCAGAAGAGTGGTCTTGCCGCAACCCGACGGTCCTACGAAACATACTAACTCCTTATCATTTATATCAAGGTTCACGTCATCTAATGCAAGGGTTTCAGGCGCACCTTCTTTTCTGAATACGCGGGTAATATTCTTTATTTCAACCTTTCCCATTATCTGACAACTCCTGCCTGCCATTTGAGCAGGTGTTCATCGATAACATATCTGAGGACCTTGTCAATTAAAAGTCCCAGAAGGCCCAGGACCATCATGTACACGAGCACCATGTCCATCTGGTGAAGATGGTAATGATGCCATATCTTGAAACCTAGCCCATATTTACTCACCCCGAACATCTCTGCAGCCACCAGGCACATCCATCCCACACCGATAGCTATCCTTATACCAGCAGCTATTGACGGTAGAGCAGAAGGAAGGGCAACATATCTTATAAGGTCACGATCCTGCCTGCATCCAAGTACCTTGGCAGCTTCTACATAGACCTTAGGTACGTTCTTAAGACCTGTGAAAGTGTTAATGATAACCGGGAACACAGCTCCTATAAAGATCAGAAAACCAGCTGATACAGGCGTGAGGCCTAGCCATATGATGGCAAAAGGTATCCAGGCAAGCGGAGGTATAGGTCTCAACATCTCGATAATTGGGTCAAGTACTCTGTTCAATGTTGTGAACCAGCCCATGATCATGCCTATGGGTATTCCTATGACAAGGGCAGCTACCATGCCTATGGAAAAATGTAACAAGCTTTGTAAGAGGTCTACGAAGATCACTGGTATTTCTATGGCCAATGACCCAATTTCTAAAACAGATGGGCGCTGAACTATTGTTACAGCGGCAGAAATGACATCAAGAATACTTGGAAGAAAGAACTTGTTACGAACTATAAGGTCCGCTACCAGTTGCCACAGCAGAAGGGCAGAGATAATGGAGCTGATCTCCACTGTCCTGCTCTTTACTGCGTGCATTATTTTATTCTTCATGTCTGCCCACAGGACTCCTTGCTCATTCATGTAAGTTGCTGTTAATGCACTTACTCTTGCAAGGAATCATAAAAAGACATATCAAATATATCTTTTTCCGTAAGTGGTTTCTTTATGTATCCCAGTTCATACTGTATATTTGCATAATCCACAGTCGAGTTTACGATCAGATGTGGATCTGCCACCCATGTGCCATCCCAATCTTTTATGGAATTCTGGACAATCTTTATATCCATTTGCTGATCGGCTGCATAGATCTGGGCCGCTTCATCAGGGTGAGCATTGTTATACTCCGTAGCCTGAACATGTGTCTCAACTATCTTTTCCACCACTTCAGGATGGTCCCTGATGAGGTTTCCACTTACTACGACCACACAGCATGCGTGGTTAGGCATGATCTCTCCGGACATAACAACTGTACGGCCATAGCCCTTTTCCTTTATCTCAGTTGGTGAGGGGTGTGGCAGGAACACAGCGTCCACCTGGCCAGCTGAGATGGCTGTAACAGCATCTGCAGGTGTCATGGGCAGGATGGTCACATCTCTGTCCGGATCAATGTTATTTGTTTTCAGCCAGTTTCTAAGCAATGTGTCCTGTATAGTCCCTGGAGGGAATGTAGCTATCTTCAGTCCTTTGAGGTCTTCAGGACTTCCATAAGGCGCACCAGTACGCACAACGAGGTCAGAACCCTGTACCTGAACAGCGGCAACAATTTTGGCATCGAGCCCCTCACTCAAAGCAGCTATGAATGGTGCTGCTCCCACATATGCCACATCGAGGTTCCCTGAAAGCATGGCTGTCATCTCAGGGGCTCCACTTGGGAACAGATTATCGCTTGTTCTTACTATGCCTAAAGGTGCCAGGCTATCGTTCCACCAGCCTTTGTCCTTTGCGGTCAGATACGCTATCTGATGGGTACTTGGCTGGTATCCGAACTTGATCTCGGTCAGTTCTCCCTTCTGTTGAGGTTCAGTGCAACCTGAAATAAATGCAATTGCCATCATAGCGGTAACGACAAAGATGGCTCCCAAAATTCTGTTGATATTTTTGTTGTTCATATCGATACCTCTTTTTCTTGATAATGGGACCGTTCTTCTGGAGCTCTATTTAATGTTTCCGTAGGATATAAATGGATTATCCTAAAAGTATAAATATAACCTTGTTACTTACCTTCAGAGGATATTTTTTTGTGATATGGAGGATCATGGAATCGTCAGATGAAATAGTTGATGCAATACTCGAATCATATGAAAAGTTCCAGAATACGTTTTCAGAGGTATTAAAGGAAGACCTGAAGCTCACTGCCATCGAGTTCTCACAGGAGGCAAATATACCTGCAAGTACTTTGTACAAGATCATGTCAGGCAAAAGAGAACCTAACATGAAAACTTTAAGACAGATAGTCAGAACCATAAAAAGACTGCAAAACTCTGAAAAAGGAAATTTCATCGCGGTCATTGCTGCAAGGCCCGTGCTTGATAATATAAAGGAAACAAAGAAAAAGATAGGGGGAAATCTCTGTACTATCAGGGAATATTCTGCAACCTCCATAGAGGAAGCTATCATTGCAGCCGTTAAAGCAGAACGTGAAGGCGCACGTGCATTGGTGTGTGCACCAATTGTAAGTCCAACAGTAGAAAAGATATTGCGGATTCCGGTGGCTACGATCATGCCGAAGAACAGCTTGGTAGAGGCAATAGAAAGAGTTTCAAAAAAAATAAGTTAATTGAATTTATCGGATAGAACCGATAAATTCATCTATTTTTGCCTTTGCCATTTCCACTGTCCAGCCGCCAGCTGTGAAGAGGTACCCAACCCCAGCGGCAGCAAGCAGTAGGATCCCTCCAAGTATATACCATATAGTGCCTGATCTCTCCAGTACTTCATAAGTAATGCTCAATCCCTGCACTGAAACTATGTATGTGCCAGGCTCTTCCTCCACATGAACGAATTGCAGGGTCGTAGAATTTCCGTTGTCAAGTGTCACTACCTGAGAGTCTACAGTAGTGCCATTGATCTTCAGTTCAGCAGTATAGCTCCCAGGCGCTGTGCCAGTGTTCGATACATCGACAGAGATAGTTGCTTCATCTTTGGTCCTCACCTCAAGGGGTGATATCTGCAGGTTCGTGAAGGTGAACCTGGCAGCAAGTTCCTTTACCTCAAAATTCAGTTCTGCATCCAATAGTCCGGACTTTGAAACAGTCAGCTTGTGCATGCCCACTTCTGTGGCCGTATAGGTAATGTTCCCATCCATTGAAGTATTCCCTATGGGCCTGCCATCAAAAACGACCTCTGCTCCTTCAACGGGTTCCCCGCCTATTGCCCTAAGTACGCGGAATTCAACGGTCGCTCCCTCGAAAACCTCTTCCGGAATGACATCTATGGTCATTTTCCTTGTTTCATCCTGTGCAGATATTACCTCAAGCTTCGAGGTTGCAGAAACGTATCCATCCTTTTCTGCAGTGATGGTGAAGTTACCGATCTGATCAGGTGTGTAACGAAGTGTTCCTTCATCAGAAGTGGAACCAATATTCTTGCTATCTATTTTTAACGTGGCATTGCTTACAGCCATGCCTCTGGAGGTGACAGTTATGGTCATTGCAGTACCTTGAGCCACTACTTCATTATTATCTATACTAAGCGACTCAGATGCAGATGTTTGCACCTCCACAAAGGGATAGAACCTTACAGTGCTGTCATCAGCCACTTTGAACTTAATATCACCCATCACAGAGACCTCTCTGCCCCTTGAAAGTGATATTGAATCTTCGTTCTTCATGGTAATACCATTTTCAGAGATGCCGGTAACTTCCATCTCACCAAAGGTTTCACCACTTTCTACGGACACGTAATCATCTGATATCTGGAAGATACCATCTATAAAAACAGCACTGCTCTCTGTTCCCTGGAATACATCCTGGAAGTGGACCGCAATCACAGGCACGTCATCAACGTCCCCCACATCCATTTTGTATACGTAGGTCCCGTCTGAGCCAACGATGTCATCATCTATCTGATCGCCATCCTTTGTAAGACGTATATACACTGAGTTGCCGTTCACATCAACCTCAACAATGTTCAGCGTATAACCCTCTTCCAGCACTAAAGATGAGCCTGAGAAAAGGGATGTCTTATCACTTTTGTCCAGAAGCACTTTGGATAGCTGGCCCTGGGAAACAAGGCTTACCTCATTTGTGAAATCATTTTCCGGATAACCTGCAAAATATTTATCAGCCATGAATCCTATGACCTCGAAACCTCCCCAATCATCGTACTCGAAACTTACAATCTCCGGAGTTGAAGTATATACAAGGTCCCCGTTGCCAATTGTCCTGCCGGACAACTCAGTGATCTCAAGTTTTTCGGTGCCTATTCCCTCATCAATGTTGTAATAAAAGCCCTCGAAGTTCAGAGGTGTCCATTCAAAGGCCTCTCCTTCTGAAACAGTACCTCTTAGTTCATAGGTTCCAGCCTCTGACATGTCAACAAAAGGAGCAAATCGCAGAGTAGAGTCGTCAGCAACGATGAATTTCAGTTTACCCATTATATTGGTGACCTTGCCCCGATTAAGGGAAATAGGATCATCATTCTCCATGGTTATCTTCTCGTCGCTCACGGTCTGAACTTCCATGACCCCATAACTGTCACCGGAATCAACGCTTATGTATTCATCAGAGATCTGGAAGATCGCGTCAACGAACACTGCACTGGCCTCAGTGCCCAGGAAGACATTGCCGAAGTGCACCGCAATAATTGGTACATCATCACTGTCTCCCAGGTCGGCCTCATAGACATAGGTCCCATTGTCCCTTACAATGGTCTCATCAACTTGTGAGCCATCCTTGGAAAGGGTTACATATACATTGTTACCGTTCACATCTACCTCTACTATGTTCAGAGCATAGCCTTGTTCCAGGGTAAGGCTTGAGCCTGCATATAGAGATCTTTTATCACTTTCATCTAAGAGCACCTTTGCGAGTATACCGTCCGACATGACACTTATCTCGTCAGCAAACCGAGTAGTGTCAAGATACCCTGCAAAGTATTTCTCAGCCATAAAACCTATGACCTGATACTTACCCCAATTACGATACTCGAAATCAGTAATGATTGGTGTGGTTTCGTATTCCAGATCACCTCTATCAATTGACCTGTCAGACCTGCTGTCAAGATGCACGGTCATGGTCTCTGATCCTTCTCCGGTATCAAGGTCATAGTAGAAACCTGAATAGCTCAGGGCAGTCCATGTATAATCAAGAGACTGATTAGCACCAGCGTCCCATATACGGTCACCACTCATATATGTTTTTGAAGCTACTGTCCATGTCCATCTTTTCTGAGCAGTCCCATTCTCATTTGATGCGATTACAGTTACATTATAGGACCCTATTGCCTTGTCCGAGATATTGAAGGCTGCAGATGATACAGAATCATTTTCTTGTTCAAGGTCTCCATCGATATACCATTTTATATCTGCATCCTGGTTAGTTTCAACCGTGAAGTTCTGATAAGCACCTACAACACTTGCAGGATTATCTTCAGGAGTGAAAGCTGTGATCTCAAGAGATTCGTTTTCAGCATTTGCAACCGTCCAGCTCCATACTTGTTGAGCAGAGCCATTTACATTCGATGCAACAGCTGTTACATTATATGTTCCGGGAACATCCGTGCTGTTCGAATATGAATCAGAGGTTCCAGTTGCTGTATCCATCTGAGCTCCATTGATCAGCCATCTTATCGTAGCTTCCTGGTTGAGTGTAATAGCAAATTCCATTTGATCTCCTGTGATCGAGTCTGGAGTGGTATCAGTAGGTGTGAAATCTGTAATGGACAGTGTTTCATTTGTTGCGTTCGTGACCGTCCAATCCCAGGTCCTCTGGTCAGTACCGTTCACATTCGATGCAACAACCGTTACATTATATCTTCCGTCAAGAGCTGTGCTGTTTGAATATGAATCAGAAGTTCCAGTTGTTGTATCCACCTGAGTTCCATTAATAAGCCATCTTATCGTAGCTTCCTGGTTGAGTGTGACCTCAAAATTTACGGTCTCCCCTGTTGTGGATTCTGGAGTAGTGTCATCAGGGTTGTAGCCTGTTATAGCCAAAGATGCATTATTTACGGTCCAGGTCCAGATATACTGGTCAGTTCCATTGGCATTCTGAGCTATGGCTTTAACTGCATATTCACCTGCAGGTGCAGTATTGTTAGAATATTCTGCAGTTGTTACATTTTCATCAGTTTCTAATGCAACATCATTTAAATACCACGTGACATTAGATGTTTCATTTATAGTTACCCTGAAATCTTGATTCACACCAGCTATGGAAGTCGGATCGCTGGCTGGAGAGGGGTCCGAAATGCTCGGGGCAGCACTTGCCCCGCCTGCCATTAAGATCAATACTAAACATATTGTAAAACCTAAACGGGTTTTCATGATATAACCTGCCATATTTCTACTTTACTTGATTTCTTGAAATTTTATGTATTATCTGCTATCTTTAACTGTTCATAGCCTTTTCGTTCCACTTGCAACACATTACCATCCGACTTCTGTATGGTGATCGATCTTTCTTGAGGCACGACCTC
>JAHFZE010000251.1 GCA_020854785.1 Methanomethylovorans sp. | reverse complement strand
GTATGTGTGGACACTTGCAACCTTATGACAAGCGGGGAAGGTATGCTTGTAGGTTCACAATCCTGCGGCCTTTTCCTTGTGAACTCGGAAGCTGATGACAGCCCGTATGTTGCATCACGGCCATTTCGAGTGAATGCCGGAGCGGTACACGCTTATGTACTGGTGGGAGAGAAGACGAAATACCTGTGTGAACTGGAAGCTGGTGACGAGGTAGCTATCGTTAATGCGGCCGGAGAGCAAAGAAAAGGCATCGTGGGCAGAGTAAAGATAGAGAGAAGGCCCCTTATGCTCATAGAGGCCGACCTTAACGGAAAGACCGTCAAGACCATCGTGCAGAACGCAGAGACCATTAAACTGGTGAGCAAAGGCGGGAAGCCCATAGCTGTCACCGACCTTCAACCCGGAGACGAGGTGCTGGTAAAGTTCGAGGAAATCGGCCGGCATTTCGGAATGAAGGTAGAGGAAACGATCATCGAGAAATGACCAGAGGGCTTATGGTAAAGATAGGTAGCTTCGACCTGTCAGAAGGAGCGGCAGTTGTAGCCGTCATAAGTGACTATCCAGTGGAACAGGCCAGGGAGGCGCTCTTGCAGGGTGCAGACATGCTGGAGATCAGGCTGGACCTGCTTGGTATAAAAGACAAAAAGTCGGCGCTGGCAATGATCGAAGATGTGAAAGCTGCAGTAAACCTATTATGTATTGCAACCAATAGATTACCAATTGATGGGGGCAAATGGGAAGGGGCGGAAGAAAAGAGGATACAACTTCTTCTGGATATCCTGCCTGTGGTGGATGCGGTGGACGTGGAACTTGCTGCGGCACCTGATCTGCGGGAAAAGCTCATATCAACCGCACATGGACTTGGTAAGACAGTTATTGTCTCGCATCATGATTTTAATGGAACTCCTCCCATAGAAAAGATAAGGAATATGCTGGAAATGGCATGGCAAAGCGGAGGCGACATAGCCAAGTTCGCTGCGAAGGCCAATTCGCCTGCCGACACCATGAACCTTCTGCGGGTAACTCATGAAGCTACCAGACCCGTATGCATGATAGCCATGGGCGATCTTGGAAAACATACACGGGTAATAGCACCGTTCTATGGGTCAGTGCTCACTTATGGCTCAATTGGAGAGGCTGTGGCGCCGGGGCAGCTGAGCATAGCAGAACTGAAGAGAGTGATGAAGGTGCTGCTATGAAGAAAATATTTGCTGTGTTCGGCGACCCCATAGAGCACTCACTTTCCCCAGTGATGCACAATGCGGCGTTCCAAGCTCTGGGAATGGACTGTACCTACCACGCCTTCAGGGTCAGCAGGGAAAACCTTAAAGATGCTATCAAAGGAGCACATGCCATGGGATTAGGAGGGCTGAACCTTACTGTGCCCCTGAAGGAAGAAGCTCTGAAGATAGTGGAACCAGATCCCCTTGCAGCAGTCATGGGAGCGGTCAATACCGTAGACCTCAAGGATGGCATAAGGGGATACAATACCGATGGCATAGGGGCAGAAAGGGCGCTTGCTGATGCAGGCGTGAAAATAGAGGGAGCGAAGGTGCTGATAGTCGGTGCAGGCGGCGCTGCCCGGGGGATCAGTTTCCAGCTTGCAATTGATGGAGCGGATGTGACCATTGCTAACCGTACACCTCAAAGAGCGATACAGCTCGCAGAAGACGTTGCCCTTGTGGGAAATGTGAGAGGCTGCGGGCTTGGTCAGCTGGATGATCTTATAGCCAGCGCTGACGTGCTGATCAACTGCACCACATTAGGAATGCATCCGCAGGTGGAAGCTACCATAGCAACAGCAAAGCAGATGCATGAGGGTCTCGTGGTCTTTGATATTGTGTACAATCCACTGAAAACGAAACTGCTCACGGAAGCGGAAAAGGCCGGAGCAAGGACAGTATCCGGAGTGATGATGCTGGTATATCAGGGTGCTGAAGCTTTCAGAATATGGACAGGCGTGGAGCCACCCGTGGAAGTGATGAAGGAAGCTGTGATGGGAGCGCTGAGAACTTGAAAATGCTCATTGTGGGTGGTACCGGTGAAATGGGACAGTGGTTCTCCACCTTCTTCAAAGAAAGGGGGGTTGATGTCAGTATCTGGGGCAAGAGCGGAAAGACAGAGATAGCTGAAAGGCTGTGTGTCAGGTTCGCTCATGATCTGCATGCCGAAGTGGCCGAAAGTGACGTGGTGATAATTTCCGTACCAATCGACATCACAGAGCAGGTCATTGCAGAGGTTGCACCCCTGATGAGAGCAGGGAGCCTGCTCATGGACCTCACTTCCCTGAAAACCGGACCCATCCGTGCTATGCAGAAATATGCTCCTGCTGATGTGGAGATCCTGGGGACACATCCCATGTTCGGACCCACTATACCAAACCTGCACGGTCAAAGGTTCATCCTGACACCCATAGCTGACAGATGTCACAAATGGTTCCCTGTTATCAGGGAGATGTTAGATGAGAGCGGCGCACACATAGTGATCGTCGGTCCTGAAGAGCATGACAGGTTCGTTTCCGTAGTGCAGGGTCTTACTCATTTTGCATACATAACCATAGGTACGACATTGGACAGGCTTGATTTCAATGTGAAGGAATCACGGAGATTTATGAGCCCTGTGTATGACATAATGCTGGATTTCGTTGGCAGGATACTGGGTCAGAACCCTTATCTCTATGCGATGATACAGATGGAGAACCCGGAAGTGACTAGAGTGCATGAAGCTTTCCTTCAGGAATGCCACAGCACTTCGGAAATGGTAAAGAAGCATGATCTTGAGGGTTTTATCACGAAGATGAAGGATGCCGCAATTCACTTCGGGGATACGTCACCTGCGCTCAGACGTTCTGACAAGCTGATCAATTACAAAATTGCTGAATATGAACACCTTATGGCATCAGTGGGAGAAGAGTGCGGGCTGTTGCATGTGTACTCTGGAAAGATACATGTGGGTAAACTCTGGAAGGTCACACCCACAGAGGTCATGCTTGCAGAAGGAACAAAAATGGTATCCCTGAAAATAGAGAACATACAGCTGCTTTCACCACGGGAGCTGAAGGAGTGGAAGATGAAAAATCTCACACATCACAGAAGGGACATATCTGTCACAGTTCCTGAGAATGCTGACCCAGGGATCATATTGGAGATCATATCAGTCAATGAGAACATAGTCGGGTCTGAGATCATTGACATGTACCTCATTCAGGGGAAAAAAAGTGTTACCTACCGCATCAGCATATTAGCAGATCAGGAGCCAGACAAAGTGCAGACCGATGTGGAAAGGGTCCTGATTGGTATCGGATGCCAGTTAAGAGTATGAGCACAATAGTAATTTGAAGGCATTGTCATATTCACATGGCTTACTGTTATATGCAGGCAGGTGCAATCACCATGGGAAGTATCCGGTGAAAATATGAAAACAAGTGGTTTTGTTGACAAAATGCAAATGGCTCCTGAGCAGCGCCTGAGATTCCAGAAAGGCGGTTTGTTCTTCTTATCTGCCTTTGGGATATACCTTGGACTGCAGGGCCTTTACCTTATACTTGTGGCAAGGAACCTGCTTGCAGGTGTTCCTTTGTTCCTGGCGGCACTTATGATAGCTCCGCCACCTGTAGGCATATCTGAGATGTTGCGCAGCAGTTTCGGGATCAACATACCCATGTACAAGCGCATAGGCATAGCTATTATTATGCTGTTCATCAGCTGGCTTTTCCTGCCCTGACGATAAAAATAAGGTCAAAACAAGATCAGAATAATATCAGACCTTGCTTACGAGATCTTCAAGGGCTGCCTTCGGGTCTGCGGCTTTCACTATGCCTGAAGCCAGCAGCACACCCACTGAACCAAGTTCCAGAGCTGCCGCAAGGTCCTCACCTTTGGAAATGCCAGCGCCGCAGAGCACTTTTACTGCGGGGTTCACCTTAAGGATCGCTTCCACGGAACCTGTGACCACCGCGGGGTCTGCCTTGGATACAGGAATACCTGAACCGATGAGTTCCGGGGGTTCCACGGCAACGTAATCCGGAGACAGGGCTGCTGCGGCAGCGGAGGTGGGCACGTTGTTCGTGCAGACAATGGTGGCAAGACCTGTTTTCTTTGCGGCCTGCACGGAAGCATCGATCTCAGCAAGCGTAAGCCTTCTTTCGGAGTGGTTTATGAGAGTGCCCACAGCTCCTGCATCCTTGATGCATCTGGAGAAGGCATGGCCTGTAAAGCTGCCAGCACCCACGCTGTCAAGGTGCTGTGAATATACAGGTATGTCCACCTGGGAAGCCACTCTGTAGATATCACAGAACTGGGGGGCAACTGCAATGTCAATGCCCGAATCGTCTGCAACGTCCTTACATGCCTGTGCGATCTTTACTGAGTTCTCCCCTGTGCCTTCAAGATATGTCTTCAGGTTCAACACTATCATAATTGAGCTGATCTTAACCCCTCCTGAAAAAACGCGTGTGCAATGCACACGCTCAGAAATCTGTCATGACCCTGAACTGGTCGATCTCTGATTTGTTCATGCCTTCTATGAATTTCTCTGCCACCTGCCTTACATCCTTGGCATTGGTGATGGCACGGCCTACCACAAGGATATCGGCTCCTGCTTCCAGAGCTACCGGCATGGTGTCTATGCGTATACCGCCTGCCACTGCCACCAGCACCTTATAGGATTCCGTAGAGAAAGCCTTAATATCTGCAATGTTACCCCATGCGTGTTCCGTTTCCTCTATGTCGATACCACGGTGCAGTTCCACAACATCGGGCAGTGAGCCCATTTTCTTGAGCTCGTTGAGCACTGCGACAGGATCTTCGCAGTTGAGGGTGTCCATTACGGCATAAATGCCGGTCTTGTGTGCCTCTTCGATGGCCTTCTGGAGAGTGGACACTGGTGCAAGGGCTGAGATCACAATAGCGTCTGCTGTTGCATCTGCGACCATACGGGCCTCGAGGTTGCCTGTATCCAGGGTTTTGAGGTCGGCTACGATGAAGGCGTCAGGCCGCACCTCACGCAGCTGGGAAATGACATCCACGCCATAGCGTTTTATGAGCGGTGTGCCGGCTTCCAGTATCACGTGATCGCTCTTGGGGATCTGGGCGACGATATTGCGGATAGCTGCGATGTTGGGATTGTCCAGAGCAACCTGCAGGTATGGAGCATCCCACAGTCTTGTGACCTTGAATCCCATGATACCGTGGGCAGCCCTGTCCTTCTCTTTCATAACTGTCTCCACGCTTGGGAAGCCTTCCATGGCCCTCTTGAGAGCCAGCTTGGTGGCACCGTAGTTGTACCTGTAGATCCTGTTGTAGTCCGTTGCCTCCGGGTGTATGAACACGCTGGCTACGATCACAAGGTCTTCCACGTCCTTCTTGTCGATGACGCCTTCTTCCACGGCATCTGCAACAGCCTTTGCCACGGCTGCCTGTGCAGGACCGAAGATCTGGGCTGCCTGTCCCATGTTCTTTACAGTAACTTTAGGGACGATGAGCGTGGAGGGTTTGGCTGGCAGGTTGGGACGGATGACTGACAAAAGAGGGGTGTGCCCGGCGGACAGCTGGGTAAGGCCGTTTGCAAAGGCAAGTCCTACAGGACCGTTCTTGTCACCAATGATAAGGTCTACGTGTGCGAGTTCTGGTTCCTCGCCGATGAGTGCTTCTCCGACTAGTAACATACTTCACCTACAAAATTGCATCAATAAAGACTATATATACTCTTCATATGCGACTTTATATAAGTCAGTGATGGAAACTG
>JAHFZE010000134.1 GCA_020854785.1 Methanomethylovorans sp. | reverse complement strand
CACAAGTACTTGCAGCATGTATCATCCAGCGGGAAGCATCTTCTGGACCTTATCAATAGTATTCTTGATCTTTCAAAGGTCGAAGCTGGAAAAATGCAAATGGGATACGAGGATTTCAATGTTTTCGAGGTCATGAGCGAGATAGATGCCATTACATCTCCATTGGTATTGAAAAAAGATATCTCTCTTCATATCGATATCGATCCTAAGATGGATCATATACAGGCTGACAAGTTGAAATTCAGGCAGATCATGTACAACCTTGTAAGTAATGCAATTAAGTTCTCTGAACCTGGTGGTCATGTGTACATAGAAGGAACCGTCTCAGGAACTACATTCCAGTTCAGAGTAAAAGATGAAGGGATCGGCATATCAAAAGCAGATCAACTTAAGATATTCGATCCATTCACGCAGATCGATCCTTCAAGTACCCGTAAATATGAAGGGACGGGTCTTGGTTTGACCCTGGTTAAGAAATTTGTGGAATTACATGGCGGTTATGTATGGGTGGAAAGTGAGCCCGGTAAGGGTTCGATATTCTCTTTTATCATACCCTGTGAAGGAGCTTTTAGATCACCTAAACAAACGATCGACAAATTGCAGAAAACATCCTTATGATCAGAAGAACGATCATTACACTCCGTATCTTCATCTTACTTGTTCTGACAATTTTCAGCATCATTGCACATTAAACTTCTTTTATGGAGAGATTGATTTCATTTATAGTTATACAATAATTAAATATTTATACTATTATTTATATTGAATAATTCAACGATAAAATCTACTATTCTGTGGCCAACCTCCTACAAATAGGTCTGTCATAGTTTTTTGGACCTAAAGGTGTCCCACAGCATACGGCTGGAAATAAATTTGATACATTGGATGGAAATATGAACAATATCAAACCCCGGTTCACTGTACTTGTTGTAGATGATGAACCAGTGAACGTAGAACTTCTGGAAGCTTATCTGCATTCCGAGCATAATGTGATCACTGCTTTCAACGGGTTTGAAGCGATCGACAGTGCACATAATAAAAAACCCGATCTGATCCTTCTCGATATAATGATGCCGGATATCAATGGGTTCGAGGTATGTAAGATCCTTAAGAGTTCTAAAGATACGGCTCACATTCCAATTATAATGGTCACTGCACTCTCGAACCGTGATGACCGTACACGTGCCATAGAGGTCGGCACCGATGATTTTTTATCAAAACCTGTTGACAGACTGACCCTGAAGACCCGCGTAAACTCATTGCTTAGACTTAAAGCACTTCAGGACGAGATCCTAAGAGAAAGGGATCAGGCACAGAACTATCTGGATGTTGCAGGTGTGATGTTCCTTGTACTGGACAATGAAAAACATGTCCAGCTCATTAATAAGAAAGGGTGCGAAATACTCGGTTACACTGAAGAAGAGGTCATTGGAAAGAACTGGGTGGACCATTTCATACCTGCATACTTAAGGGGTGAGATCGATAAACTCCATTCTGATCTCATAACATCCTCTACTCCCAGCAATAATCCCGTAGAGAACCCATGTCTGACAAGCACTGGAACAGAGAAGATCATCAGATGGAACAATGGGGCTCTCAGGGATACTGATGGCAATGTCATAGGTACGCTAAGTTCCGGAGAGGATATCACTGACGCAAAGAAAGCGGAATCTCTCATAAACATCCAGAAGATAGCAATGGATGCTGCCACAGATGGTCTGTCCATCCTTAATGAAAGATCGGAAGTAGTTTACATAAATGAAGCACATGCAAGAATGTACGGATATGATTCCCCTTCTGAACTTCTGGGTAAAACATGGGATATAATGTACGATCCTGCTGACCTTGAGATATTTAAAACACGATCTCTACCGGAACTATTGCAAAAAGGCAAGTGGACAGGCGAGAACAGAGGAAAGAAAAAAGATGGTACACTCTTTTTCCAGGAAGTATCCCTCACAAGTCTTGACAATGGGGGAACAGTGTGCATAGTACGGGACGTAACACCCCGCAAGGAGGCAGAGAACAGATTGCAGGAATATGCACGCAATCTTAAGCGTTCCAATGAGCTCAAGGACCTCTTTATTGATATAATGAGCCATGACATCCTCAATCCGGCAGGTGTGGCCAGGGGTTTTACAGAGATACTGCAAAGCACAGAAACTGACAAAGCTAAACTTCACAAACTTAGTATCATTGAGAAGAGCATTTCCAAGATCCTGGATACTATAACCAGCGCTGCAAACCTCGCAAGGCTTGAAAATGTCGAAGAGGTCGAATTCATAGAACTTGACCTCAATTCAATGATCCTTGAAGCCATTGATGCTTACAAGTATGAGATACTCGCATCCGGATTGAAAATCGAATATCAGGAAAATGGACCTTACTATGCCAAGGCCAATCCCATGATAAGTGGTGTGGTAACAAATCTCCTTTCGAACGCCTTGAAATACGGTTCAAAAGGAGGGAAGATCATAATAAAGGTCGAAGATTCCATTAAAGAGTGGAAAGTGATACTTACTGACTTTGGAGATGGCATATCCGATGCTGATAAAAATTCTGTGTTCCAGCGATTCAAGCGGCTCAATGTTGGTGACATTAAAGGACATGGTCTTGGGCTTGCCATCGTGAAGAGAACTGTAGATCTGCATGGAGGAAATGTGGGCGTGGAGGATAATCCAGATGCTACAGGCACCCAGTTCTGGTTCACAGTTAAGAAAAGTCTCGTAGACCCGATTTAATATAATTTTCTTCTATTTTTAAGAAGTACATCTTCCGAATATACTCGCAGGATCTCGGCCACGCTCCAAGCCTGAGCCACGCATCCTCCGGGTAGATGGGGTTCATCACCATCGAATACCTCTGAGATGGAGCCAATACCCTCTTCTTCCACATGGGGTATGAAACCGTCCAGAAGTTCTTTTGCATACATCCTGCTCCTTAGGGAATGGCCTCTTGTCCTGCAGTACGCCGACACGAAAGGCCCCATGAGCCAGGGCCACACGGTCCCGTTATGATAGGCAGTGTCTCTTTGGAGCAGTCCGCCTTCATATTTCCCAATATAACCAGCTTCATAGGGAGCAAGTGTCCTGAGACCTCTGGAAGTCAGCAAATGCTGCTGCACTTTTCTCACAATGCTTTTTTCCTTTCCAGCATCGAGCATGGAATGAGAGAGGGATACAGCTAATATCTGATTAGGTCTTAATGAACCGTCTTTGTGTTCATTCCCCTGTGGACCGTAACCAATGTAGTCATAAAGGCAGCCCTGTTCTTCATTCCAGAAGGCTGGTTCGAAATTCTCACTTACTTTTGCCGCCATTTCTGCAAGATCTGCATCATTTTTGCCAAGCTGTGCAGCCATCTTTGAGGCAATGACCAGGGCATTATACCATAATGCATTGATCTCGCATGCTTTGCCTTTGCGAGGTGTGATCTCAACATCACCGAATTTTGCATCCATCCATGTTAGCTGACCATCATGGCACAGCAGATGATCAGTATCGGCTTTTATACCGAACTTCGTTCCCCTGGAATAATGGAGAATGATGTCTTCCACAGTACTCCATATTTTTCCGACAGTTTGTATGTCATTGGTATATTCCAGATACTTCCATAAAGCATTGATGAACCACAGGGAACCATCCACAGTGTTATATGCATAGCTATCGGTACTGCGGTCAGGGAATCTGTTAGGTATAAGCCCTTCCCTGCAATTCTTGGCAAAAGTGGAGAGTATACTTGCAGCTATATCATATCTGCCGGTTACAAGTGTAAGACCGGGTAATGAGATCATAGTATCCCTTCCCCAGTCTGCGAACCATGGATAGCCTGCTATTACCGAATGCTTGCCGGTTGATTGACGCATGACAACGAACTTGTCTGCAGCTAATGTAAGTTTAAGAGGGAGCACGTCTGTGAACCCTGCTTCCTGGCAGATCATTACAATGCGTTCTTTTTCAGTTCCATATGCCCTGCGTACGGAAGATAAAGAGGTGTCATTCACCTTTTCAGTGGAGGCAACTATAAAGATCTCATTGTTTCCATGCACCAGTTCCACTGAAAAGTAACCGGGATGGAAACAGTCCTCATGGGGATCATAACCTCTTTTCATT